>PKUC01000003.1 GCA_002868865.1 Desulfuromonas sp.
CATTCAAAATGGAAGCATTGGCCGCCCAGCGGAACAAGGACTTCACCATGCAGTCTCTCTACGACGGCGAGTACTGCGGCATGTGCCACGACGGCGACACCGCCTTTGCCTCTGACACGCGCTGTGCGACCTGTCACCTGGGGGTCAAGGGCTATAACCGCCTTACTGGTACCGACAACCACGGCAAAGGGCACTAAGCCCAATAATTTTACGGCAAACAGATATGACCAACAAAGCTCGGCTGCCGTACAGCGGAGCTTTGTTGTTTTAACTGCAACCCCACAGGCGATAGATATTCGACCATGAGCATGCCGGACAAATCACCGAACGAGAACCTGCAGACCATCCTGGACAGTGTGGCAGACGGAGTCTTTACCGTCGACAAGAACATGCGCATCACCACCTACAACCGGGCCGCAGAAGAGATCACCGGGTTCTCCGCCGAAGAAGCCATCGGCAAACATTGCTACGATATCTTTCGTGCAGGGGTTTGTTTTTCGGCCTGCCCGGTCAAAGAAGCCCTCGAGACCGGGCAGCCCGTCATCAACCGCGAAGTCGACATCATCGCCAAGGACAATCGTGACGTGCCGATCTCAGTCAGTGCCTCGGTCCTGCGCGACAGTGAAGGCAATCCCGTCGGCGGCGTCGAAACCTTCCGCGACCAGTCACTCATCTTCGCTCTCAAGCGTGAGATCGAGAAAAAGTTCTCCTTTCAGGAACTGACCAGTCGCAACTCAACCATGCGACGCCTGTTCGACGTGCTGCCCGACATCGCCGAAAGCGAAGCAACGGTCCTGCTTCAGGGCGACAGCGGCACCGGAAAAGAGCTGTTCGCAAAAGCGATCCACAATCTCAGCGCACGTAAAAACGGCCCGCTGGTCGTCGTCAACTGCGGCGCGCTGCCTGAACCCCTTCTCGAAGCCGAAATCTTTGGCGCCAAAAAAGGGGCCTATACCGGCGCAGTGGAAAACCGTCCCGGACGCCTGAGCATGGCGGAAGGCGGCACCCTGTTTCTGGACGAAATCGGTGACCTGCCACTTCCCCTGCAGGTCAAACTGCTGCGCGTGCTTGAAAACCATGAGTTTCAGCCACTCGGTGCCAGCACACCCCAGAAAGCAAACGTCCGCTTCGTCACCGCAACGCACCGCCACCTCGAAGACATGGTCGAGCAAGGCACCTTCCGGCGCGACCTCTATTTCCGCATCAACGTCGTGGCCCTCGAGATCCCCCCGCTCTGTGAACGACCCGAGGATATTCCTCTGCTGATCGATATCTTTCTCGACCGCTTCAACCGAACCTACAGCAAAAAAATCCGCGGGTTCAGCGCAGAAGCCCTGCAGGTCCTGCTCAACCACAAATACCCCGGCAACGTCCGCGAGCTACTGAATCTTGTTGAGCAGACCGTCATCCTCTGCCGCGACTCAGAGATCGGGGTCGAGCACCTTCCCGCCGGATTTCTTGCGGTCAATCATGCCGAGCAGAGCGATGCCTACACCAAGCGCAAGCGCCCGACCAAGGACGTACTGCAGAGCATGCTGGGACGCTACAGCGGCAACCGCAAAAAAGTGGCCCAGCAGCTCGGCGTGGATCGCACGACCCTGTGGCGCTGGATGAAACGCTATCAACTGAACGACGAATAGCGCCCCCCCCCTTGTCCGCACCCCTCCCGCAGACCGACACCCCAGCCCACCTCCCGCTTGTCCTTTAATCTAGCGCAACCAAAAAGTTGCACACGTTGCACGTAAGTGCGTGTTGCATTTCGTGTTGCACCAGGTTTTACATGCCATTCCAGTAAGTTATCACTCAGCCCCACAAACACAGACCCGTTGCGCATGTTGCACTGCAACATGCGCCCTACACCGAAACCACCCAAGACCTACCACACGCATCGAGCCAACCCCTTGTTTTATAAGCACTAAAAAAAAAGATCGAGAACCAGCACCGGCCAGGCACATGTCTTGTAATACATGGGGGCATGAGAACTTCCAGTACAAAACAGAAATCCGCAGTCCTGGCCGTCCCCTATTACGGCCAACTGGTTCGCCACAACGGCGGCCTGGAACATATCTACTTTCGTCTCAACGCCAATCCAGTGACAGGCGAACTGACGAAATCGGAACTCTGCGTCTGGGATCAAAAAAATTCACCATCACTGCCCGAATGGCTCGACCAAAACGGGATCAGAACCCTCCTTTGCAGCGACAAAAGACCCGGCCTTGAGAGCCTATTCACCGCGAACGGGATTCATGTCTTCTGGGAGCAAAGTGGAGAAATATCAGAGATGGTCAATCACTGGATGAGTTCTTCAAACGACAACTGGAAACACGCAATCTGCGCATAAAGCAGCAGTACGGGAGGCCATTATGAAAGCTGAAAACATTATCTCCGATCCGATCAAAAAAACCTACAAAGCCGGCGTTTACAGTTCGATGGTCATCATCAGCATCGCCCTGACCGCTTTTGTCCTCTGGTCTCTGTCCTGCATCAGTGGCGTACTGGTTGAAATGCTGAGCCACTCCTGATCACAACAGGAGCCCCGCTTCAGTCACTACAATCTGACTGAAATCGATCAACATTCTATTAAAGACGCCGCCCGGCGCGGCGTTTCTTTGTGCGCAGAAAACCAACAGACCGGCGAATCGGACCAAAAACAGGCAGCAGCAACATGAGCACAGACATCATTCCACATAACAGCAGCGAAAACAGCACAGAACAGGCCACCTGCCCGCACTGTTCTGCGACTGATGCCTATCAACTCGCTGACGGGCGCCGCAAATGCAAAACCTGCAAAAAGAAGTTCAGCACAAACAAAAACAGCACACGCCTTTCGGCCTCTTTACTGGATCGCATCGCCGACCACTTCTGGACGGGAGACCCGGCCGAACAGTGTGCACCAGAACTGAACATCAACCGTAAAACCGCACAGATCCACTATCAGAGACTTCGCCAGATCATCTTCACTGAAAACCTCAGCACCGTCGGCACAGTCCTCCTGAAGGGCTCGGCAGAAACAGAGCAGGGTCGCCATCCGGCATTCTGGATCTTATTGTGCAATGGCCACATCGTCATCGGATTTCCGGATCAGCACACACGCCCCGACCCCGAAAGGGACTCCAACCTGATCGCTGCCGCGGAGGTCTTCAGCACAAGCGCAACGGCTCTCGCAAGCAGGACCCTCGACAAACTTTATCGCCGCACCCTGTGGGCTCGTGAAGCACAAGCAGAGCAGACCCTCAGTCTGTTCTGGAGAGAGACCAAACAACACCTGTCCCGCTATCGCGGCGGGCGGAACAACCAGTTCCTGTTTTTCGTCACCGAAATGGCATTTCGATTTAATCACAAGGAGGACCTAGAAGGGCTGACATGGCTCAAAAACGGTCTCCATAAAACATCCCCAGACCAACACCATAGGAGGTAAGACCATCATGAAACTCAAACTCTTTCTTTTCGCCATCGTAATGACATTACTGGCGAGCACATCCTGGGCCGGGGGAGGGCTGGCCATCGACCCCAACGCCTGCCTTGAGTGCCACGAAGACAGCGTCGCGACCGACAACTACATCAAATCGGTGCACGGCGGCAACGCTTGTACCAGTTGTCACGTCGAAATCACCGACCTCGACCTGCACGCGGAAGGCGAAATCGAAATCAGCCCCGTCGACTGCAGCCGCTGTCACAACCAGCAGTCCCACGCGTATACTGGCAGCGTCCACGCCGAAAACGAGGTTGGCTGCACCGGATGCCATACCGAATATCATGCCATTACCACTTGGAACGGCAACAAAAACCAGATCGTCCAGACATGTGCCGAATGCCACGACACCGATGATTATCAGACATCGGCCCACGGCCAGGCAGTTGCGGCCGGCAACAACGACGCCCCGGTCTGCAGCGACTGTCACTCCCTGCACGACGCTGCCTCTCTCAGCGCCATGTCTGCCGCCGAACTGAGCCAGTTCAGCGCCGACAGCTGTATCAGTTGCCACGATGACGAAGAGACCATGGCGGCCAACGGTGTCAATATTCATTCCGTTGAAACCTATCGCGAAAGTTATCACGGCAAAAACTACACCCTCGGCTTCCCTGAACAGTCGGCGGTCTGCGCTGACTGTCACGGCGCCCACGGCGTTCTGCCCCAGAGCGATTCCGCTTCGACACTCCACGGCGAAAACCTGGTCGAAACCTGTGCCCAATGCCACCCGAACGCCACCGTCCAGTTCACCAAGTTCTACGCTCACGGGGATCACAGCGACAGCGAGAACTATCCCATCCTCTACTGGACCTTCTTCGCCATGACCGGTCTTTTGATCGGCACCTTCACCGTTTTCTGGATCCATACCTTGCTGTGGATGTTCCGCGGCTTTGTCGAAAACCGGGAGAACATGAAAGCCCTCGCCCAAGGCCACGTCCAGCACGACATCAAAGATGCTCACAAACCGTATCGACGCTTCCAGCGCCGCCACATCTTCTTGCACCTGACGGTCATTATCAGCTTCCTCGGCCTGTCCCTGACCGGCCTGCCACTGAAGTTCAGCGACCAACAGTGGGCGCGGACGATGATGGACTTCTACGGTGGCGTCCATTACGCTGGCCTGATTCACCGCGGCTGCGCGGTCCTCACATTCTACTACTTTGTCGGCTCGATCCTCTTGAGCATCGACTTTCTGTTCCTGCGCAAAGACATCAAGGGCAACTGGCTGCAGCGCATGTTCGGACCCGATTCACTGATTCCTAACATCTGGGATATCATCGATGTGACGCGCATGATCAAATGGTTTCTGTTCCGCGGCCCCAAGCCGACCTTCGATCGCTGGACCTACTGGGAAAAGTTCGACTTCATCGCGGTCTTCTGGGGTATGTTTGCCATCGGCGGATCGGGCCTGATGCTTTGGTTCCCTGAAATCTTCGGCCAGATCCTGCCCGGCTGGGCCTTTAATATCGCCACCATCGTCCACTCGGACGAGGCATTGTTGGCAACGGGCTTCATCTTTACTGTCCACTTCTTCAACACCCACGGTCGCCCTGAGAAGTTCCCGATGGACTTCGTTATCTTCAACGGTGAGATCTCCAAAGAAGAGTTCATCGAAGAGCGCGGTCGACAGTGGGAACGCTACGAACAAATGGGCATTACCGAAGAGTTCGCTATGAAGAAGACCAGTGGCGTGATCTACGACTTTGTCTTCAAAGGGTTCGGATTCCTCGCAGTCTTCACCGGACTGGCCCTCGCGGCCCTGATGCTGTTCGCCTTTATCGGCGGCGGTGGGCACTAAACACTCACCCCGGAGCCGCCCAGTGCGGCTCCGGGATTTCACAACAACGGGAGGTGACACATGACACTCAACACAGACATCAAGCTCGGGGTTTCAGCCCTGCTTCTCTACATTGTTGGAGGCTTCGGAACCTTCAGCGGCATTGCCCTGGTGACCCTGTGGAAGAACCAGATCGTCATGGGGTGGGGTAGCGGACATTCGCTCGGCATGCTATTTATCTGCGTCGGCGTCTGCCTGTCCATTCTCGGTGTTATTCTGATGCGAATCTTCCGCAACAGAGGCCTTATTTAACGCTCCCCTGACCCTATACACAGAAACGCCCATCCTGCTATCAGGATGGGCGTTTCTGTATTCTTATAGCAAAGACACCCGCTATCACGCGTGTCAGGCCAGAATCAACCGCGCAACATTCTCATCAATGCCGGTGTCACCTTTTTGCGCACCCAGAGAATCAACCACCCGAAAGGGGTTTTGCGCAGAATCTGTTCGTCTTCAAGTATCTTCTTTTCCGACAGAGCATGTCGATCATCTGGATCGAGCCTCAAAACCTCTTCAAAGCAACGCATCGCCTCGGCACTGCGACCCAGACGAGACAGGGCAACCCCTTTATTCCGCAATGCGTGGGCATCACCCGGAGCAATCTGCAGGGCACGATCGAACCAGGCCAATGCTTCCTCATCCCGATACAGCTTGCACAAGCAGATACTCTTCTGGCTGATAGAGAGCAGATCGTCTGGATCGATGTTCAGTGCGCGCTCAAGCTGTGCCAGCGCCGGCTTTACACGTCCCAGTCGGGATAGGACAACCGCGTGGTTGGCAAGCACAAAGACAACGTCGGGCAGCAGATCGGTCGCCGCTTTCTGCAGCACATTGCCCTGCTCCATGTCCCCCTTGAGGCAGAGAGCTTCCCCTTCAAAGAACAGCGCATAACCTTCGTCGCCACGCTGACGCGCCTGAGTCGATATCAACTCTGCTGCGGAAGCCGCCTCGGCCTCATCGGCCTTGGCGTTCAACTCATCCATCAGGTCGCTGTAGAATTTTTCGGGGGTAGTATCCATGACGATCCCTTACCCAGCGGCACCGGGCCGGGCTGCGGTGAACGAACTGTAACGTTCAGCGGAGATAAAAATAAAGGGGCAGATGCTATGCACCTGCCCCTTTTAAACCAGATAAGAAACGGTCTTCTTACTGAGCGAGCAGCTTGAGGACGTCTTCTTTCATCGGGTTGGCGAACAGGATGATCATAGCAACAACGAAAACGTAGATTGCCAGGGACTCGACCATCGCCAGACCGACCATCATGATGGTCATGATCTTACCGGACGCGCCGGGGTTACGAGCAACACCCTCACAAGCAGATTTGATCGCCAGACCCTGACCGATACCGGTACCGAAAGAACCGATGCCCATGCCCAGACCTGCTGCCAGCATACACCATGCAAAAAATTCCATGTTCCTACTCCTTCTTCTCTCTAGGTTGTATTGTTCCTATACAGTATAGGACTGCCCTTCCGCACCAACGGAAGGTTGATAACAAATTAGTGCGCCTCTTCCAACGCTCCGGCAATGTAGATCATCGCCAGCAGGGTAAAGACGAAAGTCTGAATGAACGCCACCAGAACTCCCATCAGCATCATCGGCATCGGCACCACAAAAGGCACCAGCATGATGAAGATCATCAGAACGATTTCGTGACCCCACATGTTACCGAACAGACGCAGTGTCAGCGACAGCGGACGCGCGATATGACCGATAATCTCGATGATAAAGATCAACGGAGCCAGCCACAGAATCGGGCCCATGAAGTGCTTGATATAGGCCGCACCGTGCTTTTTGAAGCCGATGATGTGGGTCATGGCAAACACCGTCAGCGCCAGTGCGGCGTTGGTGTTCACGCATGCGGTCGGCGGATAAAATCCGGGGATCAGAGCGATCAGGTTCGACACTAGAATAAACATGGCGAAGGTCGCCAGAAACGGGAAGTAAGCCCGTCCTTCCTTGCCCATCGTCGACTCGATCAAACCGTCGATACCGCCTACAACTGCTTCCATGGCGTTCTGCATACCGGAAGGGACCATCGAAATCGAGCGCGAGGTCACAAAGGCGACGGTGATCAGAATGCCGCTGACCAGCAGAGTATAGACCAGCGCCTTCAAACTGTCCGGATTGGAAATCAGGCCGTGCAGCGCCCCATCCAGATGAAGCTTTTGCGCCAACCACTCAAGGATTAGAAAAGGATGAACCATGAATCACATCTCCTCGTTAAAACATGCGCCGGACCGTCGTCCACAGCAGATTAATGACAACAACCGACAACCCCGCCGTCAGCGCCAGCGGATGGACATCCGCCTTGACCAACAGCAGAAAGATGGCCGCACCCAGCGCAGCCAGCCTCACAATAAACGATAATTGAAACCCGCGCGCCGCACCGGGGGTGGGGTTCGACAGGGTTTTGATCAAGGCGCGATGACGCCAGCCGTTAGCGAGAATCGCCAGCAAACCGCCGGCAACGACCCCCTTTGTCACCGGCATCGACTGCCAAACAACACTCAGCAGGGTCAAGCCAGCAAGGATGTACCAGTTCCGCCGGGCCAACGCTGACAACAGACGATCATCATCCTTCTCGGTCAGCTTCGTCACCCGAATCGTCCTGCTCGGCGCGCGCCTGACGTCGCACCTCCCGAGCCGTCAAAATATAGATATTGCGGAAACCCGAGACGATTCCCAGCAGCAGAAAAATCAGGGTAAACCACGGATCGGTTTCCAGCCACTGATCGAGGTAATATCCCATGGCCAGACCGATAAAGGTCGCCGCCACGAGGTTGATCCCGACGCTCGACAGAAAGCTGAGCGACCTGAATAACTGTCTTTTATCTTCTGCCATTATAGCCTTGTATACAGCATACAGTTCGCCCCGAAAAAGCGGACCTTAAATACCACGCCATCTGTCGTAAAGTCAACCGATTTGTCTGGTCCGCAAAGCGTCATCGAACAGAGCACCCCCCCTTCGATAACAGCGCAAAAAACAGCCAGAAGAAAGAGTCCAGCATATCGGCAGCGACCACTCCCGTAGCCAGCCTCACAACAACTTTGCCAAAACCACTATATACTTGTAACCATAGACCAAATTCTGCCCGTCTTCGCCCTGATGGAGGAACAGCATGAAACAGATCAACCGGGTCGGCGTAATCGGCGCCGGTGTCATGGGAGCGACCATCGCCGCACACCTGGCAAACAGCGGAACCGAGGTCCTCCTGCTCGACATCGCCCCCCAAATACTCACACCACAGGAACACTCTCTGGGGTATAACCTCGACAGCCCGCAGGTTAAAAATCGAATCGCTGCCGATGGGAAAATAGGGTTGGCGACACTGAAGCCAGCCCCTCTCTACACCATTGCCGACCTTAACCGTATCGAAATCGGCAACCTCAGCGACAATCTGGAACGCCTCTCAGAGTGCGACTGGGTCATCGAAGTGGTCGTCGAAAACCTGCAGATCAAGTGCGCACTGCTGACAAAGATCGCCCCCCATATCAACGCCTCAGCACTGCTCTCCTCCAACACCAGCGGCCTGCCAGTCGACGCACTCGCCAAAGCGCTGCCTGAATCGCTGCAACGCCGCTTTGCCATCACCCATTTTTTCAACCCGCCGCGCTACATGCATCTGCTCGAACTAGTCCCTTGCGCAGCGACAGATCAGACAACCATTAAGACCCTAAACCGCTTCATCCGCCACCGGCTGGGCAAAGGGATCGTTTTTGCAAAAGACACCCCCAACTTTATCGCCAATCGCATCGGCGTCTTTGCCATCTTTAACGCCATCGCCCACATGTGCGACATGGGCCTGAGCGTCGAGGAGGTCGACAGCGTTTCCGGCGTGGCCACTGCGCGCCCCAAGAGTGCCATCTTCCGCACCTCGGACATGGTCGGGCTCGACACCCTGGCTCATGTCGGCAACAACTCCTACGAAATCCTGACCGAAGATGAAGCGCGCGACTTTTTTAAGCTGCCGAATTTTCTCAAAAACATGATCGAAGCCGGACTGCTCGGCGACAAGAGCGGGCAAGGGTTCTATCGCAAGGAGAATATTGAAGGGAAACGCCAGATCTCCTTTTACGACTACACCACTGGCAGCTACCGGATCGCAGAAAAACCCAGATTCGCCTCGGTACAGGCGGTCAGTCAAATCGATGATCCGGCCCGGCGGATCGCCACACTGCTCGCCAGCACCGACAGGGCGGCGGAATTTGCCTGGCGCAGCCTGCGTGACATCCTGCTCTACGCCACCAGGCGGATCCCGGAGATCGCCGATGACGTGGTCAACATCGACAACGCCATGCGCTGGGGCTTCAACTGGGAAATCGGTCCCTTCGAAATCCTCGACGCAATCGGTGTCGAGACCTTTGCGCAACGCGCCCGCGCTGACGGCATCGATGTGCCGGACAGCCTCACTGGGGTTACCCGCTTCTACCGCTTTAACGACAGCGGGCAAAAAGAGTATTTCGACCTCACCCGCAGGCAGTACCGCCCCGTCCCGCTCCCCGACGGCGGAATCCGCCTCGATACCATTAAACGCTCCGGCGGGGTGATCGACCGAAGCAGAGATGCATCACTCCTCGATCTGGGTGACGGCGTATTCGGGCTGGAGTTTCATTCCAAGATGAACACCATCGGCGGCGGGATCCTCAGCATGACGCGCAAGGCGCTGGAGCGCACCGAGCAGGACGGCATCGGGCTGGTCATCGGCAATCAGGGGCGCAATTTTTCCGTCGGGGCCAACCTGATGCTGGTAGCTGTTGCTATCGCCGAAGGCGCTTACGACGAGATCGACATGATGGTCCGCGCCTTTCAGAAGACGACCATGGCGATCAAATATGCGCGGGTGCCGGTCGTCGTCGCCCCCTTCGGCATGACCCTGGGCGGCGGCTGTGAGTTTGCCCTCCACGCCACCGTTATCAACGCGCACGCAGAGACCTACATGGGCATGGTCGAGGTCGGCGTCGGCCTGCTGCCGGCCGGCGGCGGCACCAAAGAGATGTGCCTGCGCTGCGTCGAATTGGCGGGATCGCTTAACACTCCGGTGTCGCCCCTGATCTTCAAGCGCTTCAAACAGATCGGCATGGCCGCGGTCTCGACCAGTGCTGCCGAACTGTACGATCTGGGATACATGCGCCGCGGCGACCGCGTCAGCATGAACAGCGATCGCCTTATCAGCGACGCCAAACAGCAGGTGCTCTCGCTGGCTCGCACCTACGTCCCGGGTCGACCGGTCACCCAGATAGCCGCGCCGGGGCGCAGCGTCACGGCCAGCATCAAAACCCATCTGTGGAATATGCAGCAGGGCGATTTCATCACCGCCTACGAGCAGCAGATCGGCAACAGCATCGCTGCGGTGATCTGCGGCGGCGACGTTCCCGCCGGGACAGCGATCAGCGAGCAGTCCCTTCTCGATCTCGAACGGGAGGCATTTTTGTCTCTCTGCGGACAGAAAAAGACCGCCGAACGGATCCAGCACATGCTGAAAAAAGGCAGACCACTGCGCAACTGAGACGACATCGCGCCCTATCAACCGCGCGCGTTAACCCTGCAGGAGCACACCCATGAACACAGCCTATATCCTCGCCAGCTATCGCACACCCTGCTGCCGGGCCCATAAAGGGCAACTCAAGGATGTCCGTCCGGATGATCTGGCGGCAGCGGCAATCGCCGGGCTGGTCGAAAGAACCGCCATCGACCCGCACCAGATCGACGACATCATCCTCGGCTGCGCGTTTCCCGAGGCGGAACAGGGGATGAACATGGCCAGACTGGCCAGCCTTAAGGCTGGCCTCCCCTATCAGGTTCCGGCCCAGACCATCAACCGCTTCTGCGCGTCAGGACTGCAGGCCATCGCGCTGGCTGCCGAGCGAATCATCGCCGGTTTTGCTGACTGCATCATCGCCGGTGGCGCCGAGTCGATGACCATGGTGCCGATGATCGGCAACAGCTATAGCGCCAACCCCGGCCTCACCGCATCCCAGCCAGAAAGCTATGCTTCGATGGGCATCACCGCCGAACGCCTGGCGGACACCTATGCCATCGACCGTCAGGCACAGGATGAATTTGCCCTAGCCAGCCACCTCAAGGCCGCGACCGCGCAGAGCAACGGTCGTTTCGATGATGAAATCATCCCGGTCACCTCCGAAAGGGTCCAGCACGAGCACAACAAAAGAATCGTAACCCCGCTGCAGATTTCGACCGATGACGGCATCCGCACGACATCGACCATCGAAGATCTGGCCAAGCTCAAACCGGCCTTCAAAGTCAACGGAAGCGTCACCGCCGGCAATGCGTCGCAGATGTCCGATGGCGCCGCTGCGACCCTGGTCGTTTCCGAGCGATTCCTCGCGCGGCTGAAACAGAACCCACTGGCCCATTTCATCAGCTACGCAGTCCGCGGCGTCCCGCCCGAAATCATGGGGATCGGCCCCGTTGAAGCGGTTCCCGCCGCGCTGAAACTGGCCGGACTGAAGCAGGACGACATCGACCTGATCGAACTCAACGAAGCCTTTGCGGTCCAGGCGCTGGCGGTGATCGGTGATCTGCACCTGAACCCCGACATCATCAACGTCAACGGCGGAGCCATCGCCCTCGGACATCCCCTCGGCTGCACCGGCGCCAAACTGACCGCCAGCCTGCTTCACGAAATGCCGCGCCGCCGGGCCCGCTACGGCATGGTAACGATGTGTATCGGTGGCGGCATGGGCGCGGCCGGTATCTTCGAATCCCTGGCCGGAGACTAGCTCCGTGCAATCGATCACGCTCAGACGACATCAACCCACTCCTTCTGACTGTGAGGTGACGACATGACGAAAACGATCCGGAAAGGCGGCGAGTACCTGCTGCGCGATACCCCTTGCGAGGATGTCTTTACCCCCGAGGATTTCAGCGATGAGCAGAAACAGATCGCTGAAACCACCGAGCAGTTTGTCCTCAACGAAATTCTGCCCCATATCGACGAAATCGACGCGCAGAATTTCGATTTGGTGGTCAAAGGGATGCGCAAGTGCGGAGAACTGGGACTGCTGATGATCGATGCCCCGGAGGAATTTGGTGGTCTCGAACTGGATAAGGCAACCAGTATGCTGGTCGCGGAGAAGATCGCCCCGGCAGGATCGTTTTCGGTGGCCTACGCGGCGCACAGCGGACTCGGTACCCTGCCGCTGGTTTACTACGGGACCGCAAAACAGAAAGAACGCTACCTCGAAAAGATCATCAGCGGGGAATGGATAGCCGCCTACAGCCTCACCGAACCGGGCGCGGGCAGCGACGCCCTCAGCGGGCAGACCTCTGCCACCCTTTCCGAGGATGGTTCCCACTACCGCCTTACCGGCACCAAACAGTACACCACCAACGGCGGTATCGCCGATCTGTTTATCGTCTTCGCCAAAATTGACAAAGAGCATTTAAGCGCCTTTCTGGTCGAAAAAAACTTTCCCGGACTGATCGTCGGCAATGAAGAAAAAAAGATGGGGATCAAGGGGTCCTCCACCACCCAGATCATTCTCGATAACTGCGAGGTCCCTGCCGAGAACCTGCTGGGCGAGATCGGCAAGGGGCACAAGATCGCCTTTAACGTTCTCAACGTCGGGCGTTTCAAGCTCGGAGCCTGCGTCACCGGAGCCGCCAAGTTCGCCCTGCTCGAAGGCGTCCGCTACGCCAACGAACGGAAACAGTTCGGCAAAGCGATTGGTCAGTTTGGCGCCATCCAGGAGAAGATTGCCGACATGACCGCCAACCTGTTTGCCGCCGAATCATTGATCTACCGTCTGGCGGGCCTGCTCGATGATCGCCTCGGCACCATCGACAGGACTCTGGACAACTACTACGAAGTCTATCAGCAGGGGATCGAGGAATACTCGCCCGAATGCGCCATCGCCAAAGTGTTCTGCAGCGAAGTATTGGCCCACGTGGCGGACGAGGTGGTTCAGATTCACGGCGGCTACGGGTTTTGCAGCGAATATGCCGCCGAGCGTTTCTATCGGGATGAGCGGATCAACCGTATCTTTGAGGGAACCAACGAAATCAACCGAATGCTGATCCCCGGAATGATCTTGCGCCGATCGTTGAAAGGCGAGCTACCGCTCCAAGCCGAAGCCCTCAAAGCGTTCGAGGCGCTGATGACCCCCACGTTCGAAGAACCGGACCTGCGCCCCTTCGCCGCAGAAAAAACAGTACTGAGCAATCTCAAGACCCTGTTTTTGATCCTCGCAGGCAGCGCCGCACAGAAATTTTCCACCCGCCTGACCGATGAGCAGGAGATCCTGTTGGCTGCTGCTGACCTGGCGATCCAGATCTTTGCGCTCGAAAGCGCCATCCTGCGCGCAGAAAAAAACTACCCGACATCCAGCGAACGGAAGCAGAGGCTCCTGATGGCGGCACTTAAGACCTTCTGCTTTAACGCCACCGAAACCGCGGGCAGCGCTGCCCGCAAAGGGGCCTTTTTCATCGAAGAGGGCGACAACCTGACCATGCTGCTCTCGGGGATCCGCCGCTTCAGCAAATACGATGCGAGCGGTCTGCTACAGGCCAAGCGCCTGCTGGCAACCAGCGCCCTCGAAGACGAAAAATATCTCTTCTAACGCGCCATCATCTGCGCCCGCCGTTTCGAACCCGAGTCGGGCTCCGAAACGGCGGGGCCATCCGTCAATCAAACTGTCTTCTGGCAATTCCCACATAGGTCTGCAGCGAAGGGCTCGTCACTCCCCGCGGCTGCAACATTCACCACCCCGGTCGGCTCCATGTAAAAACGGTATTTTTTGGTAGAAAACAAAAGCAAACGGGTGCAAAATAGCGAAATCAGGTCAATATGGCTCTTCTGCTCGATCAAATCATCATCCGGGAGCGACCGACATCATGGAGTCCTTTCAATGGAATGACAGTTTTGTCACCGGTCTGGCCAACGTCGACAGCCAGCACAGGCACCTTGTCGATACCATCAACCGGTTCGGCGACCTTGTCGCCAAAGATCAGCTGGACATCTCCGCAACAGAAACCGTCTTCGGCGAGTTGACCGCCTACGCCCTCAGTCACTTCTCAACCGAAGAAACCCTGATGGCACAAAACAACCTCGACACCCGCACCATCGCCACACATGTCGCGGAACACAAAAAGTTTCTGCAGGATGTCATGTCGATGCGCTCGGAATTATCGGAACAGACCCCTCTGGTTGCCAAATACCTGCTCGATTTTCTGACCCACTGGCTGGCTTACCATATTCTCGGGACGGATCAGGTTATGGCGCGCCAGATCGACGCCATCCGCAGCGGGCAGTCTCCGGCCATGGCCTTTGAAACCGTCAATCAGGAACGCGACAGTGCGACGCAGGCCCTGCTGGTCGCAGTCAACAACCTGTTCCAGATGGTCTCAACCCGTAATCGCGAACTGGTGCAACTCAACCAGTCCCTCGAAACCATGGTCGCCGAACGGACCCGGGCCCTGTCGATGGCCAATCAGCACCTTGAAGAGCTGGCGCTGACCGACACCCTGACCGGCCTGCCCAACCGGCGCCACGCGCTCCGACAACTGGCATCTCACTGGGACGAAGCAACAAACAACAATACGTCCATCGTCTGCATGATGGTTGATGCCGATCACTTCAAACAGATCAACGACACCCATGGCCATGACGCGGGAGATTATGTTCTTGAAGAGCTGAGCAAGACCCTGCGACACGCGGTCCACAGCGACGACATTGTCTGTCGACTGGGCGGCGACGAATTTCTCATTATCTGCCCTGCAACAGATATCGCCGGAGGCCTGTACATCGCAGAGCTGACCCGCCAGAAAGTTGCGCAACTCAAGGTTCCTGCCGGTGATAATTTCTGGCACGGCAGCGTCAGCATCGGGGTTGCCGTCCGCACCCCAGCCATGCAGACCTATCAGGACCTGATCAAAGCCGCCGATGACAGCGTATATCTTGCCAAAGAAGCCGGTAAAAACTGTGTCCGCTCCGTAACAGAACAAACGAAACAGGACCCACGGGAGTAGCAACAAAGCAACCTCTTATAAATTAGTCACGCACTGAATCCGGGAAATAGCATTGCACTCCAACAACGAAAATTCAGCCGAAATTTTCAGCTCGTCCAACCACGAATTGTCTTTACTGCTGGAAACGATACGGCTCCAAAGCGGCATCGATTTCAGTCACTATCGCCGCAGCATGCTCACCCGTCGTATCTCCGCACGCATGGCAACCCTGGGACACAAGGACATTCGCCAGTACCATCGGTCACTGATCGACAACCGAACAGAATGCGACCTGCTGGTCGACGCCATCGCCATCAACGTCAGTTCGTTCTTCCGGGACAAAATCGTATACGGCCTGCTCGAAAAAGAGATCCTGCCCGAGCTGATCGAACGCAAACAATCAAGTAAGACCCTGGCAATCCGGGCCTGGAGCGCGGGCTGCGCGGCCGGAGAAGAACCGTACTCTCTGGCGATCCTGCTTCAGGAGCGACTCAAGCGCCGAATCGATCCGTGGGAGCTGTTTCTGTTCGGTACCGACATCGACCAAAAGTCCCTCCAGCGCGCCGCGACCGCACTCTACCCGCGTGAACGGCTGGAGCAAACACCGCTAGGTATCGTTGATCGCTATTTTGCTGCCGAAGGCGATGAATTCCGCCTCAACGACACCACCCGCGCTATGATCCATTTTTCACATAATGACCTGACTTCGGCACAGACCGCTGCTCCCGGAGCCAGCATTTTCGGGGATTTCGACCTGGTCTTCTGCCGGAACCTGCTGATTTACTTCGATCTCGACCTGCAGGCACTGGTCCTGAAAAAACTGATTCAAACACTGGCTCCGGGCGGCTACCTGATTCTGGGCGAAGCCGAAACCCCGCACGCGCTGCCCGACAACGGTCTGAAAGTGATCGACCGGAGACATCGGATTTACCAGAAAATCTTGACATGAACCTAAACACGCCCCTCATTCCGTAGGAGCTGATGCAATGGCCTCACCGTTTCATTTCAAAAAAGTCCGCAACTGGTTGACCCTGTGGTTTCTGCTCATGGCGCTGCTGCCTCTGACGCTCTCCACCGTAGTGATCTATTACCAGAGAATCGACAGCATCAACGAAAAAGGAGTCGCCAAGCTCACCGCCATCCGCGACTTCAAGGCGTTCCAGATCGAGAATTGGCTCGACGAACGGATCGTCGATATGGAACACATTGCGCACGATTTTGAGTATTCCGATGCCATAACACGACTTCACGGCGACACCGCATCGGCCAGCGACATAGAGTACCTGGAAAAGTCGCGCCACCTGCTGCAGCATTACCTGGCCAGCAACAAGCAGTTCGACGAAATGTTCATTCTCGACGCCGAAGACGGTAAAATTGTCCTTTCGACCGACCCGACCGCCGAGGGACGAATTAAAAAAAATGACGACTACTTCACCGGCCCGCTAGAGAGCAGAGCCCTGTACATCAAAGACATCTACTATTCGAACACCCTCAAAAAACCGTCGATGGCATTTTCGATCCCGATCTACGACCACACCGACCGTTCACACATCACCGGCATACTGGTTGCCCGCACAAACCTGGAAAGCACCGTCTACGATCTGCTCCTCGACAGAACCAGCATGGGAAAAACCGGCGAAACCCTGATCGTCAACAGTGAGGGGCTGGCCCTCAACGAACTCCGCTGGCATCAAAACGCTCCGCTTAATTTGAAAATCACCGCCACCCCTGCCAAACGTGCCTCACAGGGGCACACCGGGGTCATCGAAATTAACGACTACCGCAACGTTCCCGTCCTTGCCGCCTACAAACACATCCCGAGACTCAACTGGGGATTCGTCGCCAAGCAGGATACTGCCGAAGTCTACGCCGCAACCCAGAAAATGCTGGCCGACTTCATCGTTCTGCTGGTGATCTCGATCGCACTGATCGTCGCGATCGCCTTCTACCTCGGCAGCAAAATCGTCGAACCGATCCTCAAACTGAAGGACACCTCGGAAAAACTTCGGGAAGGAGACTTCTCCGCCCGCAACGACATCGTCCGCGATGACGAATTCGGCTATCTGGCCGATACCGTCAATTCCATGGCTGACTCGATTCAGAGCAAGGCCCGCATTCAACAACAGACCACAACCATTATCGACGCACTGGTCTCGCCCGATGATCTCAACTCATTCGCAAAAGCCCTGCTCACCACACTCATGGAAACAACCGGAGCGCGGGTTGCCGCTTTCTACGTCAGAGAAGACACGGCCCCCACGTTCACACCGCTGACCGCCATCGGCGCTGCGACCGAAAACCTGCAACAGTTTCATATCGACAGCGCTGAAGGCGAATTGGGACTGGCCATCACGTCGCGCCGGATCGAACACATCCGCGAAATCAAAAACACCAGACCGTTCACATTCAAGGCGGTTGCCGGAACAATCGACCCCGAAGAGATCATCACCATTCCGCTCATAACCCGCGGGGAGGTCAAGGCAATGATCTCGCTCACCAGTTTAAACGGTTTTGGTGACGACTCGATCCAGAGTTTGCATCAGAGTTGGCCGACGATGATCACATCCCTCGCCAAGGTCCTCGAAAGCGAAAAAACCCATAAAATGGCCGCCGATCTGGCCGAAAAGAATGAAGAGCTGCAGATGAACTCCGAGGAGCTGCAGGCCCAGTCGGAGGAGCTGCGCGAACAGGCCGACGAGCTGCGCAACACCGCCGCCGAGCTCGAAGCCCAGCGTCATCAGGTCGAAACCGCCGACCGGCTGAAGTCCGAATTCCTCTCCAACATGAGCCATGAGCTGCGCACCCCCTTAAACAGCGTACTCGCCCTGTCTCAGCTGATGCTGTCACGCGGCACCGGCAAGGATCCAGAGGAAGAGAAAAAGTTCCTTGAGGTCATCGAACGCAACGGCCGCCAGCTGCTGAACCTGATCAACGACATCCTCGATCTGTCGAAAATCGAATCGGGCCGGATGGACCTGCTGCCGACCCACTTCAGCGCCAGACAAATGGTCCACCGGGCCTTGGACACCATCCGCCCGCTGGCAGAGAAAAAAGGGCTGTCGATCGACCTGCAACTGGACACCGATCCCCAGCTGTTTACCGACGGCGACAAGGTCAACCAGATTCTGCTCAACCTGCTGTCCAACGCGATCAAGTTCACCGCGCAGGGCGGCCTCACAATCCGGCTTGCCGCAGACGCCACCACGGCCTCGTTTACCATCGCGGACACCGGCATCGGTATCCCCAAAAACGAACTGCCGCACATTTTCGATGAATTCCGCCAGGTGGATGGCTCTGTGACCCGCAAACACGAAGGCACGGGCCTCGGGCTGGCCATCTGTCAGAAGCTGGCCGTTCTTCTCGGTGGCCAGATCAAGGCCGAAAGCACAGAGGGACAGGGCAGTACTTTTACGTTTGAACTGGCGCTCACCTGCCCGGGCGAAGAACCCGCCGAAGTTCCAAAACCCAAGGGGACCGCGTCCCTCCCGGACCCAGCAGCACCCATCGTGCTGGTCATCGACGATGAACAGGGGATCCGCGAGCTGGTCGCAAACCACCTGACCGAAGCGGGTTATCAGGTCGTGCAGGCCGCCGGAGGGGTTGAAGGTCTGAAACTGGCCCGCGAGCTCAAGCCGTTCGCCATCACCCTCGATGTGCTGATGCCCGACCTCGACGGCTGGGAGGTGCTTCGCCAGTTGAAAGAGAACTCCGAGACGGAATCGATCCCGGTGATTATGCTGTCGGTCAGTGACGATCGGGAAACCGGCGCCGCCCTCGGGGCTGCGGGGTATCTGGTCAAACCGGTCGACAAGCTGACCCTCTGGAACGAGCTGGCCAGGCTGACACAATCGGATCGGATTCAAAAAGTCCTGATTGTCGATGATGACCCTGCGGCGCGCGAATACCTGCAGATGATTCTGGAGCAGAAAGGCTACCTGACCACAACCGCGACCGACGGCCGCGACGCCCTGCAACAGCTGAGTCAGGCCCGACCCGATGTCGTGCTGCTCGATCTGGTGATGCCGGAGATGGACGGTTTTACCCTGCTGCACGAACTGAAAAACACCCCCGAGTTATGTACGCTGCCGGTGGTGGTGCTGACCGCCAAAGACCTCTCTCCCAGCGAAAAAGATCGCCTCGAACAGTCTGTTCGTAGCGTACTGCGCAAGAGTTTGTGCAACCAGAATGAACTGCTGCAGGAGATTGTCACCACCCTCGAACGGTTGGCCAACGAACGTCCCCCTGTGCCAACAGACGGTCCGCCACGGATCCTGGTGGTTGAAGACAACGAAACTGCGGCATTGCAGATCCGCACCGCCCTCGAAGACAGCGGCTACCGGGTCGAGCACGCCCTCAACGGCGAAGACGCGATTGCCCGTGTCAGACAACAGGCTCCTAACGGAATCGTCCTCGACCTGATGATGCCGGGAGTCGATGGTTTTCAAGTGCTGGAAGCCCTGCGATCGGCTCCCAGCACCGCCGCAATCCCTGTTCTGGTTCTGACCGCAAAAGAACTGACCGCCGCGGATCGCGCCCGCCTGAAGACCAACCACGTACAACAGCTGATCCAAAAAGGATCGGTCGACCGGGCACAGCTGATCAGTGCCCTGCACACACTTGTCCATCCGCCGGCGGAACAACCGCTGCCCCTCAAGGCCGAGACCTCACCGGACAAAGAGCCACAGACCACCGATCCATCCTCGACAACCCTGCTGATCGTCGAAGATAATCCAGACAACCTGCTGACCTTGACGTCGGTGCTTCAACCCCTTGGCTACCGACTCGAAACCGCAACCGACGGCAGGCAGGCGATTGAAAAGGCGTTCGAACTGCGTCCGGCGCTGATCCTGATGGATATGCAACTGCCTGAAATCAGCGGACAAGAAGCCACCCGCACCATCCGGCAAGACCCCGCAATGCGGAGTACGCCGATTATCGCCCTGACCGCCAACGCCATGAAAGGCGACCGAGAAAAGATGCTTGAAAGTGGCTGTAATGACTATATGTCGAAACCCTTTGATCCCGACAAGCTTGTGGAGCTGGTGCGCCACTGGCTGGAAAACACCAGAGAAGGAGAGAGAGGTTGAGCGATGAATAAGAAGATGTCGTTACTGATCGTCGACGATCTGGATGACAACATCTTCATCCTGAAAAGCCTGCTCAAGGAGCACCTTCCCGAGCTTGAACTCTACGCAACCAACCGGGCCACCGAAGGGTTGCAAATTGCCGGGAAGACCAACATCGACTGTGCCATTCTTGACGTTCAGATGCCGGAGATGGACGGGGTCGAGCTCTGCCGGCGGATCAAGTCCGATGTCAAAAGCTGCCACACCGCGGTCATTTTGCTGACGGCTCACCGCACCTCACCGGAACTGCGGGCCCGGGGCCTTGAGGCCGGAGCCGATGATTTTATTCATCGTCCGTTCGAAAACATCGAGTTCATCGCCCGGGTCAAGGTCATGTTGCGCACCAAACGGGCTGAAGATCAGTTGCGGCAGAGCAATTTCTCGCTGGGAAAACGCGTTGAAGAGCAGATGGAGGCGCTGAGAAAAAGCGAAGAGCAGTACCGCGCGCTCTACGAAAACGCACCGCTGGCCTACCAATCCCTCGATGGGGGAGGTCAGATCATCGATGTAAATCCGGCCTGGCTACAAACGCTGGGATACCAGCGCGACGAAGTGATCGGTCAGGACTTCGCATCCTTCCTCCACCCGGAACTGGTCAAAACCTTTCGGAAAAATTTTCCGGTCCTCCAAACCTGCGGCCGGGTCGAAGACGTCCCCTTCCGCATCCGCCATAAACAGGGCCATTACCTGGACATTTCTCTGAACGGTCGTTCCGGCTACCACCCCGACGGCAGTTTCCGGCAGAGCTACTGCGTGTTCAAGGATGTCACCGCGCAGAACCGAATCCAGCGCGAACTGGAAATATCCGAAGAGCGCTTCCGACAGGTTGCCGAAAACTCACACGAACTGATCTGGGAGGTCGACGCCACCGGACTTTACACCTACGTCAATCGCTCTGTAGAGAATGTCTTCGGCCTTCGCGCCGAAGAGTTGATCGGCAATAAATATTTTTACGACATGTTTCATCCCGA
>PKUC01000106.1 GCA_002868865.1 Desulfuromonas sp.
AACTCAACACAATTACCATAAAACGTCACACAGAACTGACATTTTACGTCAATCAGGGTACTTGGCATTTTCCGAAAAATAGACAATGAGTGCCGTCTGCATCGTTCTCAGATCGGTCAGCGCCACCGTGTCGCTGATCCGCTTCATTTGATTGTAATATTGAACCGTGGCAAAAGCCGCAAGTATCCCTAGAAGGGAGACCACAACGAGCAATTCAATCAAAGTAAAGGCCTTATCGTTCAGATACAGGCGATTCTTCATCATCCAATCCCAGTTTTTGCAAACGATAACGTATTGATCGAAACGAGATGCGCAACAATTCGGCTGCACGTGTCCTGACTCCTCCACAGCGGTCGAGCGCTTTTTGTAGAACTTCGCGCTCGACATTGGCTAGGTACGCATCAAGATCAAGGCCATCAGCGGGAAGGTTATCGATCTTATCGGACATGCGCCGATTATACCCTTGAAGCGCCGACGGAAGGCAGTCGAGCGTCAACTGTTTATCCCATCCCAGGACCATGCAACGCTCAACAAGATTCTCAAGTTCTCTAATATTTCCGGGCCAGTCGTAATCAATCAATCTCTGTAATGCACCGGGATCTATGGGAAGGTGCTTTTCGCCGGTCAGTTTTTTGTAGAAATGGTTCAACAACAGCGGGATATCGTCGCGGCGTTGCCGAAGAGGTGGCAATTAGACCTGGATCACGTTGAGACGGTAAAACAGATCCTCACGAAATCTACCGGCCTCAACCTCATCTTCAAAAATCTTGTTTGTTGCAGACACGATCCTGACATCGAGCGGTAAATTTTTCGTCCCTCCAACTCGCCGAAATTCACGCTCTTGCAATACGCGAAGCAGTTTAACCTGCATCATCATCGGCAACTCGCCGATTTCATCCAGAAACAGAGTACCGCCATTGGCTGTTTCGAACAGTCCCTCTTTCTGGTGATCCGCCCCGGTAAAGGCCCCCTTTTCATGACCGAACAGTTCGCTTTCGATCAGGTTTTCGGGAATCGCCCCGCAATTGATCGCCACAAATGAGGACTGGCTCCGCTCACTACCGGTATGGATTGATCGCGCCACCAGCTCCTTCCCCGTCCCACTCTCACCGGTAATCAAAACGCTGGCCTGGCTTTGTGCCACCCGCTCAATCAACGAAAGAAGACGTTTCATTGCCGGGCTGTTGCCGATCAGTGTATTGCGCGATATCTGCTGTTCTAGCGCCTTTTTAAGATGCTGGTTCTCACGCCGAAGCTGGCGGCCTTCCAGGGCATTGCGGACAACGAGACGGATCTCATCATTTTTGAACGGCTTGGTAATATAATCATACGCGCCCAGCTTCATCGCCTCGACCGCCTGCTCCGTCGTTGAATAGGCGGTCATCATCATCACAACAACATCGAGGTTTTCGTCACGGACTGCACGCAACAGCTCAATACCATTTAATCGCGGCATCTGGATATCACTGATCACTAAATCGAAGTTTTCGTCACGAAGTGTTTCGAGAGCCTCGACACCATCACCGGCCTCTGCGACCAGATACCCTTCCCTTCTGAGCATAATAGCCAGCAGTTCGCGCATGCTCACTTCATCGTCAACAACTAGAATTCGATGTCTATCAGCAACAGTCATAACTCAATCACGCTTCCCTGTTGTTCTCCGCAAAACAGAGTTCAAAACGCGCACCTCCGCTTTCCCCCGATTTGATTCTTATAGTTCCACCGTGTCCCTCAACGATAGAGTAAACTGTGGCCAGCCCCAAACCGGTCCCCTTTTCCTTTGTCGAGAAGAAAGGGTCAAAAACCTGATGACGAATCCCCTCGGAAACACCAGGACCGGAATCCTCAACATACAAACAGGGTTCACCGACCGGGACGCCGATGTGCAGAATCCCTTCACCCTTCATAGCTTCAGCCGCATTGATTGCCAGATCCCAAAGTGCCTGACGAATCTGACTTCGATCAAGTTTGATCATCGTCCCACGTGAGCAATCTTTTTCGACCTGAATTCGCGCAAAACGACTGTCGGCATTGAGCAGTTCAGCTAATTCATCGACGACTAAAGAAACATCCAACTCTTCGGGATCAGGAGGTTTTGGGCGCGCAAATAACAAAAAATCCGTCAGCAGAGCACTGAGCCGATCTGCCTCGCGGACAACGATACTCATCAGGTGTCGATCTTCATCGGCGACGGCATGCCCCTCAAGAAGCAACTGGACCGATCCACTGATTGACGCAAGCGGATTTCGAATTTCGTGCGCCATTCCGGACGCCAGCCGCCCGACCGCTGCAAGCCGGTCGGCACGTTGCAGTTCAGCTTCGATCTGTTTTAAACCGGTCAAGTCCTGAAAAGTGACCAGAAGACCAAGGTCTTCACCGTTACGATCAGAAACCGGAGTGGCTGCATAACCAAGAATCGACACATTGCCGTCTTCCTTATGCAAAACGCCCTCTGCCCTGTTGACTATGTTATAGCGACCATCAATGATGAGGGGAAGATCGGGGAGCACGCGGGCGACTGGGCTGTCATAGACGTCCTCAAGAGAGACACCGAGAATCTCAGCCGCCGACCGGTTAATGGAGCGCACACGCCCTGTCCGGCTCAGCATTAACAAGCCACTCGACATATGCGCCATGATGGTTTGGTTCAGGCGAGCCAGTTCTTCGTAATCGATCTGTTTCCGCTGGAGACGTTCCTCGCTCCGTCGCCATCGCTCAGTAAGGGCACCACTGAGTAAGGCTGTCAGCAAAAAAGCAGTCGTATGAACAAAAACCGCATAAATGTAGGGACCTGGAGCACCGCCTTCTGCAAGATCGAACCAGCCGAGGTATCCGAAATATTCCAGATCGAGCAGCCCACCGTAGAGGATGACGGCTGAAGATGCGGCAAAAAAGGTCTCCCGCCTGTTTAACAGCAGGCTTGCGCTCACAATAACCAAGAGGAACGCAAAAGAGAAAACACTCTCTCGACCGCCGGTCGCTACGATCAGAGCCGCCACAAACAGCAGATCCCAGACCAGCTGCAGCTGCGTAAAAACAGCGGTTTTCCGAACCCACCGCAACAGAAAGAGGGAGACCAGAGCTTGGAAATACGACAGGCCAAACAGAGAAAAAAACAGGGGTGCAGCCGTAAAAACTGCCTGTCCCTGCCAATAAAGAACCGATGCGCCACCGAGCAAAAGGGTAATAATAATGACGCGACTGGCAAGATAGCGCGTCATCCCCTCGCTGTTGATCCCAACCGCACTTGTTGCGACTGTTTCAATCTTGGTGTTCAACCGCCAGCGGCTCCTGCCAATTTGAATATCGGCAAATACATGGCAATAACCAGACCACCAACCGTGGTTCCAAGAAACAACATCAACAGTGGCTCCATCATCGCCGTGAGGTTACCGACGGCGTCGTCAACTTCATCATCATAGAAATCAGCGATTTTCCCTAACATGGTATCGATCGCGCCAGCCTGTTCACCGACTTCAATCATCTGACAAACCATCGGCGGGAAGACGCCTGACTCCTTCAGTGGCTCAGCAATGGTTTTTCCCTCACTGATACTAAGACGAACATTAGTGATGGCCTTTTCTACCGTCCTGTTGCCAGCAGTTTTCTCGACGATTTCCAAGCCGTCCAGAATAGGCACACCACTGGAAATCATCGTCGAAAGTGTTCGGGAAAATTTCGCCACCGCGACCTTGCGGATCAATACCCCGAACACCGGAGCCTTGAGCGCCAGATCATCAACAAGCTCACGACCACGTTTCGTGGCATAAAATTTCTTAAAAGAAAAGATCAGAGCAATAATGGCACCTATCATCACCACTATGTAATCTTGAACAAAATTACTCACATTGATAACAATTTGAGTGGGGACAGGAAGCGCTCCACCAAAATCGGCAAACATTTTTTCAAAAGCAGGAATGACAAAAACAAGGATAACCGCAATAACAATGAAGGCGATACTGATAATCGTGGTCGGATAGGTCATGGCACTCTTGACCTGTTTTTTCAGCTTAAGTGCCTTTTCAATATAAGCGGCCAGACGATTGAGGATGGTGTCAAGAATGCCGCCGACCTCTCCAGCTGCGACAAGGTTGACATACAGTTCGTTAAACGCCTTGGGATGCTTACCCAGGGCATCGGCAAAGGTCGAGCCGGACTCAACATCTTCTTTGACCTGCAGCAGGATTTTCTTAAAGGTCGGATTTTCCTGCTGACTAGAGAGGATATCGAGACACTGTACCAGCGGCAGACCAGCATCGATCATGGTCGCGAACTGTCGGGTGAAGACCACCAGATCTTTCGTGGTGATCTTGGGAGCGAACATCTTCAGTTCGACATTCAGCGCACCGCTACGTTCTTTGATTTTACTCGGCTGGATTCCCTGACGACGCAGCTGGGTTGTTACAGCTGCCTCACTGGCCGCCTCCATCTCCCCTTTGACATTTTTTCCATCTTTACCTTTTCCCGACCAGGAAAACTTCGCCATCACACCACCCCTTTATCGACACAGCAGTCAAAATATTTCAAATCATGCGCCACCGCGACCAGGGTTGATCACCTTCTGTCGCTTGAGAATCGCGGTCGGATTGGCAAACATCTGCCGTAACTCCTCAGTATCAGACGACCGTGCCAGGGCATCTTCCTGGGTAATCTGACGGGCATGAGCAAGCAGGAACAAAGATTGGTTCATGGTCTGCGCACCGTATTTTTCCTGCCCGACCTGCATCTGCGAATAGATCTGGTGAATCTTGTCTTCGCGGATCAGATTGCGGATTGCAGGGTTGGGAACCATGATCTCCAGCGCCATGACCCGACCGCCGGTCGGTTTCCGGAGCAGGGTCTGCGACATGACCCCTTCCAGAACGAAGGAAAGCTGGGTGCGCACCTGGGCCTGCTGATTCGTTGGAAACACGTCGACAATACGGTTGATCGTCTGCACGCAGGAATTGGTATGCAGGGTTGCAAAGCAGAGGTGACCGGTCTCCGCGATGGTCAGCGCCGCTTCGATAGTTTCGATGTCACGCAGCTCGCCGAGCAGGACAACGTCGGGATCCTGTCTCAGAATATATTTGAGGGCTTTTTTGAACGACATTGTATCCGCACCGACCTCGCGTTGATTGACCAAACACTTTTTGTGCGGATGCAGGTATTCGATCGGATCCTCGATGGTGATGATATGTTCGTTCCGCTCCGAGTTGATCGCATCGATGATCGCCGCGAGGGTAGTCGACTTTCCACTTCCAGTCGGGCCGGTGACAAGGATCAATCCCCGCGGTTTTCGAGAAAAACTTTTGACCACAGCAGGAAGACCGAGCTGATCAAAGCTGAGAATTTCGAACGGGATCGCACGAAAGACCCCGGTCACTGCACCACGCTGCATAAAGATATTGCCGCGGAAGCGGGACAAACCCTTGACCCCGAAGGACAGGTCGAGCTCATTTTCCTCTTCAAATTGACGCTTTTGCGAGTCAGCCAGCACGCTATAACAAAGCTGCTTGGTATCGGTGGGAGACATCTTCTCCGTACCAAGCTCGGTCATCTGTCCATCGACGCGAATCTGCGGTGGCGATCCCGTAGATATATGCAGGTCGGAAGCCCCCTTTTCGATCATTGCCTTCAGTAACTGATGCATATTGGCCATGATTACATCCCCTGTCGTTTAGCTGATAACATCGACTCAGTCGTCACCGACCGTACAGCGCAACACCTCTTCGAGGGTCGTGACTCCCTCCATCATCTTCGTAAGAGCCGACTGACGCATGGTTTTGATTCCCAGCCGCATCGACTCCTGTTTTATCTCAGCTGTATTGGCACCGGAGAGGACCATCTCTTTCAAGTCCTCCAGCATCGGCATCACCTGATAGATACCGATTCGGCCCTTATAGCCGGTGTCGTTACACACCGAGCACCCCACCCCGCGGTAGGTGACAAATTTTCCGATCTGATCTTCCGGGACACCAGCAGCCAACAATGCATCACGCGAATGATCTTCAGGTTCTTTGCATTCCGCGCAGACCCGCCGACCGAGAC
This sequence comes from Desulfuromonas sp., assembly GCA_002868865.1. Taxonomy (GTDB): domain Bacteria; phylum Desulfobacterota; class Desulfuromonadia; order Desulfuromonadales; family Geopsychrobacteraceae; genus BM509. The sequence continues at coordinate 6,031 of PKUC01000106.1, forward strand.
GCTGTGCAGAGATCAGATTCACCGCCGACGCCACCAAAAACGGTTCAATCCCCATATTCAACAGACGGTTGACCGTGCTCGGCGCGTCGTTGGTGTGCAGCGTTGATAGAACCATATGCCCCGTCAAAGCAGCCTTAATCCCGATTTCGGCGGTCTCAAAATCTCGTATCTCACCGATCATGATGATGTCGGGATCCTGACGAAGGAAGGCCCGCAACGCCGCGGCAAAGTTCAGGCCGATCTCCTCGTGCATCTGCACCTGATTGATACCGGCAAAATTGAATTCAACCGGATCCTCGGCCGTCGAGATATTCTCCGATACCTTGTTCAGCTCAGACAGTGCCGAATAGAGAGAAACCGTTTTGCCACTCCCCGTCGGACCGGTGACCAGCACCATCCCGAAGGGCTTGTGGATTTCACGCTTAAAATGCGCCAGAGCCTCCGGCTCATAACCGAGCTTCGTCATATCGAGCTGAAGATTGCTTTTATCGAGCAGACGGCAGACGACCTTCTCGCCGAACAGGGTGGGCAGACAGTTGACCCGATAGTCCATCTCCTGCCCCTTGCCCAGCTTGATCTTGATCCGACCATCCTGTGGCAGACGCCGTTCTGCGATATCCAGATTGGCAATAATCTTCAGACGTGACGTAATGGCATTTTTCAGTTTACGCGGCGGCTTCATCACTTCGTACAGCACGCCATCGATCCGGTAACGCACCCGGAACAGGTGTTCGTACGGCTCGATATGGATATCCGAGGCCTTTTTTTTGATCGCATCCGTGAGAATCAGATTACACAACTTGACGACCGGCGCATCCTCAGTGGCCTTTTCCAGATCGGCGAGATCGTCGAGGCTCTGATCTTCGATGACTTCAAGCTCGTCAAAATCTTCAAGGCTGTCCATCACATCGGCCAACGTCGAACTCTGATCGTAATACTGATCGATGGCGTCTTTGACCGCGGCTTCAGAGGCAACAACCACCTCCACGTTATAGCCGGTCATGAACTTGATGTCATCGATAGCGAAGATGTTGGAGGGATCACTCATAGCGATGATCAGCGTCGATCCGGCACGATTGATCGGCACCAATTGATACTTCTGAGCGACTTCGGCCGGAACAAGTTCGATCACCGCTGGATCGATCTCAAATTCAGCCAAATTGATAGACGGGATCCCGTAATGCTTGGAGAGAAAGGAGGCGAGGTCGAGTTCCTGGATGTAGTCGAGGCGGATCAATGCCTCACCCAGTCGTATCCCCTCCTTTTTCTGCTCAGCAACAGCCTGAGCCAGCTGCTCGTCCGTAATGACCTGTTTACGGATCAGCAGCTCTCCTAAATGTTCAGCGCTCATGGCGTTTCGATCCTCCGGGGGGACATTGGCGGCACAAATAATCGTCGCAGACGCGAGCGCCAACCATGCAAACTCACCCAATATACCGACAACCGACTGGAATATACCACAGCCGAATCGGGCACACTAGATTTAATATTCTCCAATGAATACAGCAAACGCACGACAATGCTGGCCAAACATAGCGTCAGACCGACAGTTGGTCTTCCTGCGACAGATATTCCCAGTACGGAATCACTCGGTGTTCATCCAGAACCTTTCTGGCGGCCAGAACATCTGCTGAAATCGCCTGACGCAATTGCTCAGGACCGGCAAAACGGTGCTCTCCCCGCAGGCGCTTAAAAAAATAGAGCCGTAATGTCCGGCCGTAGAGATCCTCCGAAAAATCGAGTAGATGAACCTCGATTGTTGTCGCCCCATCACCAAAGGTGGGACGCTGACCGATATTCACCACTCCCGCGTGCGCGCGCCCGGCGCTACGAACCTCTACCGCATACACCCCGGCAGCGGGCAATTGTTCCTTATCTGTCACCAGATTGGCAGTCGGAAAGCCGAGTTGCCTGCCACGCTGATCACCGGGCACAACCCGGCCTTCAAAGGTATAATGGCGACCCAGCAGATCGACCACCTCAGACACCTGACCTCCGGCAATCAACTCACGGATCTGCGTGGAACTGTACGGTCGTCCATCAGCCCCGAGGGGCTGTAGAACCTCAACCGTAAAACCGTAACGCCGACCCTGTTCGACCAGGTAATCCGGCGTACCCAAGCGATCACGACCGAACGCATAATCGTAACCAACCACCAGATGCTGAACATTCAATCGCGAAACGAGGACATCACGGACAAATGCGTCCGCAGGCTGCGACGCAAACTGCACATCGAAAGGTACCTGAATCAGCAGATCGATTTCCGATGCCTCGATCAGACGAACCTTCTCTGCCGGAGTATTCAGCAACAGGGGCGCACGATCCGGCGCCAGAACCTTAAGGGGATGAGGATCGAAGGTGTAAACCACGGATTGAACGCATAATTCCCGCGCCCGCTGCACGGTACGGCGGAACAGTTCACGATGACCAAGGTGAACACCGTCAAAGTTCCCCAGAGTGACCACCGAAGGCACTCCGGACGCTATCTCAGTCAATGATTCGGCAATCTTCATTCAGTTCCATCTTCAGCAGAAATCGGGATAAACGGTAAAATCGTATATCATACTATCGGTTTGGCTTCGTGGTCGACAAGCGCAAAATCGATGGTCCGTTTGCCGATATCGACCTTTACAACCCGCACCCGCACGCGATCACCAACCCGAAAGAAGCTCCGTCGATGGTGGTCGACCAAACAGAATTTGCCGGGATCAAAACGGTAGTCCCCGCCCGGCAATCGACTGATGTGGACCAGACCCTGCAGAAAAGGCTGGTGCAATTCCACGAAGAACCCGAATTCGGCCACGGAAGCGATCAACCCGACAAACTCTTCGCCAATCCGCTGCTCCATCAACTGACAGCGGCGTAGGTCAACAACCTCCCGTTCCGCCTCAACAGCACGACGTTCCTGTCGTGACGCCTGCTCTGCGAGCGATTTAAATGCCTCTGAATCGTAAGAAGGGCACCGTTGCGCGAGAATCGCCTTCAACACCCTGTGAACCAACAGGTCGGGATAGCGGCGAATCGGCGAGGTAAAGTGACAATAACAGTTCGCACCCAGACCGAAATGCCCCAGGTTTTCAGCCGAATAGACCGCCTGCGGCAGACTGCGCAGCAGTTGCTGATTCAACAACCGCGATTCCGCATGCCCGTCTACGGCTGACAGCATCTGCTGGAGTTCGGTCGCCAGCTGCCGTCCGGCGGAGAAGCTGTAACCACATTCTTTGGCCAGTTTTTGCAGGTCAACAATCTTGTCCGGCTTGGGCCGCTCGTGAATGCGATAGATCATCGGCACACCCCGGTCGGTCAAAAAGCGGGCGACGGCTTCGTTGGCCGCCAGCATCAGTGATTCAATCAACTGATGCGCTTCGTTCCGCTCTGCCTGCCGAATCTGCCGGGCAGCGCCTCTATCGTCCACCATCACCTCGGCTTCGGGAATTTCAAGGTCGAGCCCACCGCGCTCAAACCTCTTTTTCTTCAAGAGATTTGACAATGCCAACAAAATCGGCAACTGCGACATCACCTCATCGGGCATACCTGCAGGACTATCGTCCGCCTGCTGTGCCACGCGGGCAACCTGCGTATAGGTCAGCCGCGCCCTGCTGCGAATACTGGCAGGGTAAAAACGACCGTCCAGCTGTGCGCCGCTTTGATCGAACAACAGTTCAGCGACCATCACCGGTCGCAATTGGTCAGGCATCAGCGAGCAGACGCCGTGGCTAAGTTCTTCGGGCAGCATCGGCAGGCAGAATCCGGGAAAGTAAACGCTGGTGCCCCGCTCTTTGGCCACCGTATCCAGCAATGAACCTTGGCGGACATAGCTGTCAACATCGGCAATACAGACCCACAGACGGATCTGCCCGTCCGCTTCCTGGCGAACCGCCACCGCATCATCAAAATCCTGCGCGGTTTCACCATCGATCGTCATCACCGGAATCGCTTGAAGATCTACACGCTCGGAGATATCCTCAGCAAATGGCTGCGCCGCAATACGTCTGGCTTCTGCAAGAACATTTGCCGAGAAGTCGGCAGGGAGATGTCGATCCGTGATGATCGCACGGATGTCAACAAGTGGATCATCCTGTGGACCAAGCACCTGTACCACACGACCCCTGGCGGGTCTATTCGCTGTTGCGTAGTCGGTAATCCGCACCTCCACAATCGGTGATTCACCCACCGGTCCCTCTTTCAGTGCTGAAACGAGAATCGCCTCCCCCAGCGCGGGATTAAGCGGCTCCACCCGCGCACCATCGGCGCGCAGCAGGTACCGGCCTGCCAGCGTGGTATGAGCCCGGTGCAGCACTTGTTCAACTCTGGCAGCACCTTTTCGATCCGACCGCCGTGGCAACAGTCTGGCGCGGACCAGATCACCATCCATCGCTCCTCCAATATGCTGCGGAGCAACATACCAGTCAGCACTGCGGGTCTCATCGGTGCAAACAAAAGCAAATCCCCTAGGGTGCATTGACAGGGTCCCCTCGACCCTGACGTACGACTCTTTGACCCGGTAGCGATCTCCCCGCAACAGAATCAATTGCCTGCGGCGTACCATCCGCTTGAGAACAGCGGTCAACTGTTTGCGCTGTTGCCCTTTAAGGCCGAGCCGTGCCGCCAGGTCCCGGCGGCTCAAAGAACGCTGAGGGCTGATTCTCAGCAGTTCGAGAATTTTACTGTCAATATTTTCCACAGACGAGTATCACCTTTGGATAACGGGTTTGAAAACTGATCAAAAATATTCGATAATCTGAAACGGAGTTGTTCCAAACCTCTATGACTACAGCGTACCCTCACAGAAAGGTCAGCACATGCCCAGAATTCCCAACCTCGACGCCGACGCCTGCATCGGCTGCGAAACCTGCACCCGGCTCTGTCCCGGGGTTTTCCACATGGTCTCAGAACACAAGGCCGGGGTCCACAACCCGACAGGTGCCAGCGATGAGCAGATCGAAGAGGCCATGGACAACTGCCCGGTCGCCTGCATCACCTGGAGTGAATAATCCGTGAGCCGGCTCAACCCGCGTGGCATTGCCCTGCTGTTTCTCATCAGCCTGCTCCTCTCCTGCCTGTGCACGGGCTGTCTGCGCGCACCGGACGAGATTCAAAGCGACGTTGCCGAAGAAGAACTGTATATTGATGCCCGGCTGGGATTCACTCTGCTTCTGCCTCTGGACTGGGAGAAGATCACCATCCCGGTGTCGTCGCCAGCTTACCGCATCGACACCGTTATCTGGGAAATCCCCGCACAGCAGCCGCTGCAGATGCAGATCAGGGTTCTGAACGAAACCGACAGGACCGCACCTGCCGAGGCTCTGTTGACAACAGTCCTTCGGCAACAAGGGTTGACCGCAGAGATCGTGCCATTAGCCCATCCCCATGGCACAGCGAGCACGGCCCGGACAAATACCCGCCACGGCTTACAGCAACTGACCGTTTTGCTCACAGAAAAACAGGGATACCTGATGACAATCACCGGTTCAGAACAGTCGCTCGACATGCTAGCCGATCTGTGCGCCAGAGTCACGGAGAGCCTTCGTGATCTCTAAAACCGGCAGCCCTGAGGACCAGACCGTGCGAATTCGTCCCATCGAGATCTTGCGCCGCCATGTCCACCATCCGCAGACCCTGCAGATCCTTCTTGACCACAGTCGTCATGTGACCAAGCGGGCCATCACCATTGCACAAAACAGCCTGACAGACGATCCCGTCGATCTTAATTTTATCGCCGAAGCGGCCATGCTCCACGATATCGGTATCATCGCCACCAATACCCCTGATTTGGGATGTCGGGGTACTCTCCCCTATCTCTGTCACGGTGTCGAAGGCCGGAAGATTCTTGAAAAAGAAGGGCTTCCCCGCCATGCTCGTGTCTGCGAAACCCATATCGGCGTCGGCCTGACTGCAGCAGAAATCGCCCAAGACCATCTGCCGCTCCCCGAGCGTGATATGATACCAGAAACACCGGAAGAGCAGATCATCTGCTACGCGGATCTGTTCTACTCAAAAGGTTCAGGCCACCAGACTCGCGAAAAAGACTGTAGCGCCGTTGAACAAAGCCTGCGCCGGTTCGGCGAAGACAAGGTTGCACTCTTCAGGCAGTGGCAAGCCCGTTTCGAACCGGAACAGAGCCCCTGATCGGACCCAGCGATGGAAAACTGGCTACATCATCTGCTCGATTGGCTCCCGGAGGGCAAGACGTACCTCGGCCTGATTCTGATCATCTCCCTGTTTGAATCTCTGCCGATCTTCGGCCTGCTGGTTCCCGGCAGTAGCCTCGTCGTTCTCGCCGGTTTTTTGATCGTACAGGGCAAAGGAGCCTTCATCCCGCTGATAGCAGCATGCACCCTCGGCGCGATTATGGGTGACATCATCAGCTACTGGCTCGGCGCACGTATCGGCCCGCAGCTGATGCGCAAAAAAAGCTTCCGCAAGCGCAGACCACTCCTGAAACGTGCCGAGGCCTTCTTTTCGCAACATGGCGGGAAAAGCCTATTTTTCGCCCGTTTTCTCGGACCGCTGAGGGGGATTGT
>PKUC01000065.1 GCA_002868865.1 Desulfuromonas sp.
GACATCTATGAAACCGGAGATAGTCTGGTGATCATGGCAGACATGCCGGGGGTCAAGGAGGCAGACCTGAAGGTCGAGATTGTCAGCAATCAGCTCACCCTGGATGGTGTCAGCGCCGATGGTGAGGTGGCCTACTTCCGCAAATTTCAGTTGCCGGAGAGGATCGATACCGCAAGTGGCGAGGCTCATCTGAAAGACGGGGTTCTCACCCTGCGATTATCAAGGGCCGAGGAAGCCAAGCCGAAACGGATTGCGGTGAAGACACTGCATTGATCAACGCCCATCGGCCGGATCCTTCAACGATCCGGCCGATTTTTTATGAGCGTGCCGAGACAACAGAACAGGAGCTGAGGAGATGATCGAAAACGACAAAACCAACCCGGAGGAACAGACCGCCCTGCAGCGGTTTGGTCGTGATCTGGTCGATGAGGTGACTCAGGGCAAGCTCGATCCGGTTATTGGGCGCGATGAGGAGATTCGGCGCATTGTGCGGATCTTGTCACGTAAAACTAAAAACAACCCAGTGCTGGTCGGTGAGCCCGGTGTCGGCAAAACAGCCATCGTCGAGGGTCTCGCTCATCGTATTGTGCGTGGAGACGTCCCCGAAGGACTAAAAGGGAAGACGATCTTTTCCCTCGATATGGGGGCGCTGGTTGCAGGCGCCAAGTATCGTGGAGAGTTCGAGGAGCGGCTTAAGGCGGTCCTGCAGGAAATCCATGACAGCGCTGGCCGGATTCTTCTTTTTATCGATGAGCTGCACACCATCGTCGGCACCGGACGCACCGAAGGCGCGATCGATGCCGGAAATATGCTCAAACCGATGCTCGCCCGTGGAGAATTGCACTGTATCGGTGCCACGACTCTCGATGAATATCGTCAGTATCTGGAGAAGGATCCCGCTCTCGAACGCCGCTTTCAGCCGGTGCTGGTCGATCCGCCCGATGTCGAAGCGACGGTGAGCATCCTCCGTGGCTTGAAAGAGCGCTTTGAAGTCTTCCATGGCGTGCGGATTCATGACAACGCACTGGTGGCTGCGGCAACCCTCAGTCATCGCTACATTGCCGACCGCTTTCTGCCGGACAAGGCGATCGATCTGGTCGACGAAGCGTGCGCGACGATCCGGACCGAGATCGATTCGATGCCGGCGGAACTCGATGCGCTCACCCGTCGGGTGATGCAGCTTGAGATCGAAGATGCCGCTCTCAAGCAGGAAAAAGACACCGCCAGCCGCGTCCGCTTGACGGTTTTACGCCAGGAGCTAACCGATGCGAAAGAGCAGGAGCGCGAACTGTCGATCCGCTGGCAGCAGGAAAAAGAAGAGCTGCAGCAGAAACGCCGGCGCCGTGAAGAGATTGAGCGGGTTCGTCTGGAGATCGAAGAGGCGGAGCGGATCTACGATCTGAATCGCGCGGCCGAACTGAAACATGGGCGGCTTCCGGAACTGGAGCGCCAGTTGCGCGCTGATGAAGAGCGACAGCGGGACGATGAAAGCGCCCTGTTACGTGAAGCGGTCACCGAAGAAGAGATTGCGGAGATCGTGTCGCGCTGGACGAAGATTCCTGTCCAGCGCCTGGTGGAGAGTGAGCGGGAGAAACTGCTGAAGCTCGATGAGATTCTGCATCAGCGTGTTGTCGGTCAGGATGAAGCTGTACAGCGGGTAGCCGATGCTGTGATCCGTGCCCGGGCGGGGATCAAGGATCCACGCCGGCCGATCGGGTCGTTTCTGTTTCTCGGTCCGACCGGGGTTGGTAAAACCGAGTTGGCCCGGACCTTGACTCAGACGCTGTTCTACAGCGAAGAGAACCTGATTCGCATCGACATGTCCGAGTATATGGAAAAGCACGCGGTCAGCCGGCTTTTGGGAGCTCCTCCCGGATATATCGGTTACGAAGAGGGCGGCCAGCTGACCGAGGCGATTCGCCGCCGGCCTTACGCCGTGGTGTTGTTTGACGAAATAGAGAAAGCGCACCCGGACGTATTCAATGTGCTGTTACAGATTCTCGACGATGGTCACGCGACCGACAGCAAGGGGCGCAGGGTTAGCTTCAAGAACGCGGTGCTGGTTATGACCTCGAATATCGCGTCCCAGTATCTCCTCGAAGGGATTGAGGATGAGCGGATCTCCGAAGAGACGCGGGTGCGGATCGATCAGGAACTCCGCCGTGTTTTTCGACCGGAGTTCCTCAACCGGATCGACGACACCATCCTTTTCTCGCCGCTGAGTCCGCAGGAGATCGCACAGATTGTTCGCCTGATGAGCGCGGAGCTGTCCCGTCGACTGGCGGAACGACAGCTGACCCTTGAGCTGACCGATAAGGCGATCACCTTCATTGTCCAGTCGTCCTACGATCCGGTCTACGGTGCCCGTCCATTGAAGCGTTTTCTGCAGCATGAACTGGAAACCCGCATCGGCCGTGCGTTGATCGGCGGGGCGGTTGCTCCCGGGAGTCGGGTTAAAGTTGATGGAAAGGATAAGAAACTTCAGGTTGATATTGTCGCAGCTTGATATGAAAATGAAGATTTCGTGGTTTCTGAGCGTTAAACTGGCAATTTTTTCTTGCAGTTGATGTTGTTTTGCGTATAATTAGTTACTAAATCGGTCATGAATGGCCGTGGGGTCTGGAAAGGAGGCCAAAATGCGCATCGATATTCTTTGCAAGCCTGACAGTAGAGGGCGCTGTGATGGAACTTTGGACAACGTGCGTGCGGCACTCGATCACCTTGGCGTAGAAGCGGAGGTGCACATGTTCTGTGACAGCCGCAAAATGATAGACAATCGGGTTTATGTGGTCCCGGCGCTCATGATCGACGATCAGGTGCGCGTCGCCGGACGGGTGCCGGAGGTTGAAGAGATCATCAGTTTTATCATAGAGCGGCCCCGTTACCTCCGGACTGTTGCAGAGGTTGCGTAACGGGTCCTTCAGACCGATGTAGTTTTCAGGAGCCCCGCCAGCACGCTGGCGGGGCTCTTTACTTTTGTATTGTAGTCGGTTAATGTTCAGCAAACGGATCATTATTAGACCGTAAAAGGGAGTTTAGTTGATGGCGAAAGTATTGCTGGTCGATGATGTAGAGCTTTTTCTCGAACTGGAAAAGTCGTATCTCGACGGGTGTGGTTACGATCTGGTGACGGCGTCGTCCGGCGAAGAAACCCTGATGCGGATCGATGAGCTGGCTCCCGATCTCGTCGTGCTCGATTATTACATGCCCGAAATGGACGGCGCCGAGGTGTGTCGAACCCTCAAAGACAGTGAGCGGTGGCGTGACCTGCCGATCATTATGGTGACGGCTGCGGGCCAGATGGAGGAGATCGATCAGTGCCGCTCGGCAGGGTGTGATGCCTGCCTGACCAAACCGATCGACCAGCAACAGCTGCGGGAGGAGATCGCGCAGCTGTTGCGCCGCGCTGAAGGCAGTTCTGCAGTCGATGAAGCGTCTTCTGAGTCTCAGAGGGCTGGTGAATCAGGTCAGGCAAGCGCTGCGCTGCAGGCCCTTGAGGCAGAATGCGCCCGTCTGCGTGAAGAAAATCAGACGATCACTCAGCGGGTCTCTGAACTGGAAAAGGAAAACCTCGATTTTGCCGGCCAGTTTGTTCAGGTCGAAGAGGTTAACAACAACCTCACCAACCTCTATATCGCCTCGTCACGACTGCATTCGACCCTGAATCGCGAGGAAGCTCTGGCGATCATGAAAGAGGTCGTGATCAACTTTGTCGGTGCGGAAAAATTCGCCATTCTCGTGCATGAAGAGGCCAATGGGCTGCTGCGCTATGAGACCGGCGAGGGGTTCGACGACGATGTGGACTTTCCGGAGATCCCGTTCGGTGAGGGCATCCTCGGTCGGACCGCACTGAACCGTGAGGATTATTTTACTGAAGACTCGATTTTAGAGGGCTCTGACGATCTCGAGCAGCCGCTGGTGGCCATTCCATTGGTGATCCATGACGAGGTGCTGGGGGTGTTGGCGATCTACCGCCTGTTTGTGCAGAAAGAGCAGCTCGATCCGATCGATTATCAGCTGTTTTCCATGCTCGGAGAGCACGCGGCGACGGCCCTCTTTTCATCGGCGCTGTACAGCAAGTCCGAAAGAAAGCGTCAAACTTATCAGGGGTTTATGGATCTTCTCCTGAACCAGTAATACACAGTTCAAATCGGTTGTAACAACCCTTCCTGCACAGCAAATTCCAGCATCTCCAGGGCGTCTTTCCGATCGCAGTCGACGAGGATCGCCGAGGCCGGTCGTGTGCCGTCAGATTTTCGCAGCAGCTTTATGAACGGTTTCTGCAGGCTTTCGCAGAGAATGTCGCTCCCTCGACGCAGAAAAAGCGCGGTGGAGGCTTCCGGCTGCAGGGTGCGGGCGATGACGTCGAGGGGCAACCCGCCGTTTTCAAGCAGTTCATCAAGATCGTAGTGAAAATCTACCAGTCGCAGTCTGTCGGCTCTTTTCCATCTCCGGTGCCAATCCTTGTGTGTGATCGATACCTGTTTCGGTGTTGGTAACTCTCCTCCCAGCAGGGTTTCAGCGTAATGATAGTGATAGTTAAGCAGATCGGTAACCAGAGGCTGTAAGTGGAGTTTCCCGGCGGTTTTCAGTTCATCCGCGAGAAATGCTTTCTGCAATGGTGCGATCTGTTCCGGATGCCAGCCCTCCACATTCAGGAGCACTGTTTCCTCAAGGTGTTCGGTGTTCAGCAGCCACGCCCAGAAGCGCTCCAGAAGTGTCGTCGGCTCACAGTTCAGGGCCTGGCAGATGGGCAGCAGAAAGCCGACCGCCCGGCCCCGGTTGTAAAACAGGTCGGTGGCTGCGGACAGACAACGGCTCTGTTTCAGCTGCTCGGGGGGATAGCCGGGTGCTGAGAGGATATCGTACGGCGGTTGTTCCAGCGCCTTAAGGCCCAGTTTGTCCCGTTGTTGCGCAAGTTGGGTCCCCGGCAGGATCGCTAGGGGGAAGGTGTCGATCTGGTTGGGGGCTGTTTTCAGCGCAGTGTTCAGGCTGTTCTTGAACCCCCGATGGTTGTCGCCGGGCAGGCCGAAAATCAGATCGAGACCGAAGGTGATACCGGCCTGCGAAAGCATGTCGAGGTTCTTGATAATCTGCTGCGGGTCGCAGTTACGGTTCAGTGGTTTGAGGATGTGGGGATCGGTGGATTGCAGTCCGATCTGCACCGAACAGCTCAGCCGGGAGAGGAGCTCGACGGTGGCGCGATCGAGAAAATCGGCCTTGGCCTCGAGATGGTAGTGGATGTTGGGGGCGTGTTTCAGCAGTATCTTCAGTAGCCTGCGCCCCCGCTCCGGTGGCGCATTGAAGGTCGAATCGAGGACCCAGATCTGCTCGACGTTACGGGCTGCGAACAGCTTCAGCTCGGCAATCAGTCGCGCCTCCGGCAGCGGCCTCACCCCCTGCTGTCCTTTGGCATCATAGCAGAACGCGCAGCGAAAGGGGCAGCCCCGGGCCACTTCCCACAGTAGACCGCTTCCGGCGTGCGGTTGCAGGGTGCCGCTGAGATAGGGCGATCGAAGGTCGCTCAGGTTGTCGCAGCAGACCGTATCGGGACGTGCGTTGCTTCCTGTGTACACCCCGGGCAGGTGGTCTGTTGGAAGGCTATTCAGCAGTGCGTTGATCAGAGCGGCGAAGGGACCTTCCCCCTCACCACAGATGACGGCATCGAGCCGTCCTTCGGTCTGTACGGCTTGACAGTCCGCGCTGGCTTCCGGGCCCCCGGCGATCAGAATCAGATCCGGAGAGAGATCCCGCAGGCGCCGCGTCAGTGACAGCAGGGGCTTGCGATTCCAGGCATAAAGAGAAACTGCGACGATATCCGGACGGTGGGGGACGACCGCGTCCAGCAGCTGTTGTTCGCTCTGGTCGAGATAAACATCGATCAGGCACGTTGTGCTGCTTATGTCAGGCGGTAACGCGGCGGCCAAGCAGGCGGCTGCCAGCGGTGTTGCCTGGGCGGAAGCTCTGACGTGCTGGGAAAGAAGAAGGATCTTCAACGGGATGTCCTGCCCTCAAGGCTGGCCGGTGGAGGATCGAGCAGCCTCTGTTCGCTGCAGTCGATACCGTGCCGGGCCAGCGCGGTGTGAATGTTATCGTACTGTTTGCGCAGATGGCCGAGGGTGAGCTGGTAGCCGTACTCCATGATATGGCAGCGGGCATCGAAGCTCATCGGGCTTTGCAGAAACAGCAGAGATTCCTCTCGGCCCGGTTCCAGCAGAAGAATGTCGACATCGGGGTGATCGCGGCGGTAGCCGTTGAGGGCCAGTTCGAGCCGTTCGCGATTTTCGATTCGCTGGGCCTGCTCCCAGACAAAGCTGATGCCCAGTTCGGTGATGCTGGCACAGGAGCCCGACGACAGGGAGGGCAGGCAGCTGTGGAGCGGATCGTTGTAGAGCGGAACCCTCGGGTTGATGGCGATGATCAGTTTGGCGCCCCGCTCGATGGCCAGATCGATGTGCCCGACTCGGCCGGTGGAACCGTCGATATAGAAGCTGTCACCGATGGGGTATGGCCGAAAAAAGATGGGGATAGCGCAGGAGGCGGTGATGGCCTGACAGATATGGAGATTGCTGTATCCGGGGTCGCCAAACACGATGCGATCACCGAGGTCGACGTCAAAGCTGGGGATCAGCAACTCGGCTGGTAGTTGCGCAAAGTTATCGATCAGATCGGCTTGTGAAAAGGCGTCGCACAGATAGCGCTGGAGTGGCTCGAGGGAGAAAAATCCGGCCGGAATCTGTTCTTGAACGATATGAAACAGGTCGCTCAGGGTCAGTTGATGTCTGCGACGGGCCTGATGCAGACTGCGGATCAGATTCTTCAGGATGGTGCCGCTCGCGAGCAGGGCCTGCCGGCCGTTGAGCTGGTAGATGTCTGTGCGGGAGAAGTTGAATGGGCCGTTTTCGTCGTTGACGATGGCGCGGTACAGGCGTGCGGGTGGAATGCGGTTGGCCAGCAGTGAAGCAATGACCGAACCGGCGCTGACGCCGACATAGGTGTCGAAGCGACAGCTCGAAAAGCGCCGACTGAGCAGACGGTCGAGGGCGGTCAGGCAGCCGATTTCGTAAGCGGCTCCCATGATCCCACCGCCCATCAGGACGATAGCTGTTTTGTTTCTGCTATCCGTCATCATCGCGGGTCAGGGTTTGAGTCGGGCTTTGATCAGCGGTTTACCGTTGCTGATGTCGATGAGAAATTCGATCGGCCGGTCGCCGACCTTGTCCTTCAGCTTTTCACGTTGTGCGGCCAACGCACTGGCAATTTTTTCGGCGCTGGGCGCCTGTGGATCCAGTCCACAGCGCTGGCGTGCGGCGAGCAGTTCGGCGTGGAGCTGTTTGGCTTCTTTGAGTGGTGTTGTGGATCCTGTGGCAGCTGGCGCAGGCGCGGAGGTCCGGGTCAGATGACGATGAAATTTGCCTTCATCGATCTGACGCAGGATGCGGTCCCAGTATTGGGCATAGGATGCCAGGCGTGACGTCAGGCCGTGATAGCGAAACTTGAGATCGGTCTGAACAATCAGGCGGGTGCCATACTGACGGAGCTGGCGGGTCAGGTCGATCCGCTCCCGGTACGGCTCCCGTTTTTCGGCGCCGGAGAAATATCTTTCGTACTGCAGTTCCAGATCTTTTAATCGTGCCTGCAGTGAATCCAGATCACGTGCGATTTGCTTACGGTCTTTCATGGCGGTCCTCTTAAGTGAAAAGACTATACGTCAGCGACCTGTTTTTGTAAATAAAAACGCTCGGAAATGGCTGTTTTGAGCCGCTTTCGTCTTGACTCATGGTGAGCCATTCGAGACAATCGAGTGTTTTTTTATCGTGCAGAAATATTCGATGCGCAGGAGTGGAAATATGGAGTCAAATTTAGCGGCGGTGATTCTCGCCGCCGGTAAGGGGACACGCATGAAATCGCAGACGGCCAAGGTGCTGCACGAGATTGCCGGGCAGCCGATGCTGTCTTATCCCGTACAGGCTGCCCGGCAGGTCGGTTGCGATCCGGTTCAAGTGGTTGTCGGACATCAGGCCGAAGAGGTGATGGCCGCAGTGACCGGGAAACAGGTCGCGTTTGTTGAGCAGACGGAGCAGCTCGGCACCGGACACGCCCTGCTCTGCGCGGCGGAGGCGCTGCACGATTTCTCCGGAACCCTGCTGCTGTTGTGCGGCGATGTCCCCCTGCTTCGGGCTGAAACCCTGCAGCGAATGCTGGATGTCCACCAGCACGAACAGGCGGCGGTGACCGTCCTGACCGCGCAGCTCGACAACCCGTCCGGTTACGGTCGCATCGTCCGCAGCGGTGACGCGGTTGCGTGTATCGTCGAAGAGAAGGACGCGACCGCCGAGCAGAAGCGGATCCGCGAGATCAATACCGGCACCTACCTGTTTGATGCGCAGTTTGTTTTTTCGGCACTGAAGAACCTGAAAACCGATAACGCGCAAGGGGAATATTATCTCACCGACGTGATTGCGACGGCGGTCACTGACGGTTTGCCGACCCGCGCGGTGGTTCTCGACGCCATCGAAGAGGGGATGGGGATTAACGATCTGCAGCAGCTCGCCGAGGCGAGTCGTTTGATGCGACAGCGGATCAACGGCGCGCTGATGCGCTCTGGGGTGACCATGATCGATCCGGAGACGGTGTACATCGACGCGACGGTTCAGGTAGAGCCCGGTACCCTGGTGCATCCGAACGTGATGTTACGCGGTGCCACCCACATTGGCGCGGACTGCATCGTCGAGATGGGGGTTATGGTGGACGATTCCACTGTTGCTGCCGCTGTGCATCTCAAGGCCGGTTCCGTGATCGAGGGATCATCGATCGGGGCCAACAGCAAGATCGGGCCGATGGCGCATCTGCGTCCCGGCACCCAACTCGCCGGCGACAACAAGCTCGGCAATTTCGTAGAAACCAAGAAAGCGGTATTCGGTGAGGGCTCGCAGGCCAGCCACCTGACCTATATCGGCGACGCCGAGGTGGGGCGCGGGGTCAACTTCGGCTGCGGGACCATCACCTGCAATTACGACGGGGTCAACAAGTACAAGACCATTATCGAGGACGATGTTTTTGTCGGCAGTGATACCCAGTTCGTTGCCCCGGTTCATGTCGGGCGAAACAGTTTGATCGCCGCGGGGTCGACCATCACCAAGGATGTTCCGCCCGACGCGCTGGCGCTGTCGCGCAGTGAGCAGAAGGTGATCCCAGGATGGCGGTTGCGTAAACAGAAAAAGGCAAAGGCCAACAAGGAGGGTTAGAAGATATGTGCGGCATTGTAGGGTATATCGGTCAGCAGCAGGCTTCGCCGATCATTATTGAGGGCTTAAAACGTCTTGAATACCGGGGGTATGATTCCGCAGGGATTGCCACTCTGAATGGTGGTGCCCCGCAGTTGAGACGTGCCGAGGGCAAGTTGATCAATCTTGAAAATATCCTTCGTGACCAGCCGGCTGTTGGCACTCGCGGGATTGGCCATACCCGCTGGGCAACACATGGACGGCCGTCCGAGACCAATGCCCACCCGCACAGCGCCGGCGGGATCGTGGTGGTTCATAACGGCATCATCGAGAACTATCTGGCTCTTAAAGAGAGATTGATTGCGCAGGGGCATACCTTTTTATCGGAGACCGATACGGAGATCGTCGCCCACCTGGTGGAACAGCACTACAGGGAATGCGACGAGTTTGAGACGGCAGTACGCCGTGCGTTGTCGGAGGTCGAGGGCGCCTACGCGGTGGCCATCCTCTGCGATCAGGAGCCGGATACCTTGATTGCCGCCAAGGAGGGTTCTCCACTGGTGGTGGGCTGCGGTGACGGTGAGTTCTTTGTTGCCTCCGATATTCCGGCGATGCTCTCCCATACCCGTGAGATGGTCTTCCTCGAAGACGGCGACCTGATCGTCTTTACTCCCGAGCAGATGCGGATTACCGATATCGCCGGTGCTCCTCTGGAGCGGCAGACGAAAACCATCACCTGGAGTCCGCTGATGGCGGAAAAGGGTGGCTACAAGCATTTCATGCTCAAGGAGATTTACGAGCAGCCCCGCGCCCTGACCGACACCATCGCCGGTCGGCTGCGGATTACCGAAGGGGATATCTGCCTCGATGAGCTGAAGCTTGATGGCCAACAGCTCAGCAGCTTCGAGCGGATCTACATCATCGCCTGCGGGACTTCCTGGCATGCGGCTCTGGTGGGTAAATTTTATCTGGAAAAGTACTGCCGAGTGCCGGTGGAGGTCGATATCGCCAGTGAGTTCCGCTATCGTGATCCGATTGTGACCGACAAGACCCTGACGGTCCTGATCAGTCAGAGCGGTGAGACCGCTGATACCCTGGCAGCGCTGCGCGAAGCACGACACAAAGGGGGGCGAGCGGTCTGCATCTGCAATGTCGTCGACTCCTCGATCGCCCGTGAGAGCGACGGGGTCATCTATACCCACGCCGGACCGGAGATCGGTGTCGCCTCGACCAAGGCGTTTACGACGCAACTGGTGGCTCTCTATCTGCTGGCGCTGCGGACCGCGCGGGCGCGTGGTACGCTGTCCGCCGACGCCTGTCGCGAGCTGTGCGAAGCGCTGGTGACCCTGCCCCGCAAGCTGGAGGATCTGCTCGAAATCGATCCGTTGACCGAAAAGATCGCCCGGCAATTTGTTAACGCCCGTGACTTCCTCTATCTCGGCCGCGGCAACCAGTACCCGATCGCCCTCGAAGGGGCGCTCAAGCTAAAGGAGATTTCCTACATCCACGCCGAAGGTTATCCGGCCGGTGAAATGAAGCACGGTCCGATCGCCCTCATCGATGAAGACCTGCCGGTGGTGGTGCTGATGCCACGCAACGCGACCTACGAAAAGGTCGTCTCCAACATGGAAGAGGTCCGCGCCCGTGGCGGCCGCGTTATTGCTGTGATGTCTGCGGCTGACCCCGGTCTGGCCGCGCAGTGCGATGCGGTGATCGAACTGCCGCAGGTCAATGACGACCTGATGCCGATCTTGACCTCGGTCCCCATGCAGCTGCTGGCCTATCACGTCGCCGTTCACAAGGGCACCGACGTCGACCAGCCGCGCAATCTGGCCAAAAGCGTTACGGTGGAGTAGCTGTTGAGTTCCCGCCTGTCGGATAACATATCCCCAGTTTTGGGCCGCGTTAAGATCAGCGAGAACACCTTTCTGATCGTTCTGGCGGTGCTGATCGGCCTGCTCGGCGGTTTGGGAAACTACCTGTTTCGACAAACCATCGAGTTGATCCATTGGCTGGTTGTTGAGCAAAGCCTTGAACTGTTCCATATCTCGATGGAGCACTGGTCGCTGCAGCGTGTGCTGGTGATGTTCCTGCCCGCGATCGGCGGGATTCTGGTGTTGCCGCTGTGGATCTTTTTCACCAAAGACCTCAAGGGAGGCTTTGCCGGTTTTCTGGTGCGCGTCAATCTGAAAGGGGCCAAACTGCCGCTACGACCGGTCTTTACTCGTGGCTTGGGGGCGGCGATCACGTTGGGAACCGGTGGCAGTGCCGGGCAGGAAGGCCCCATCGCCATCATTGGTGGCACCATCGGCAGCCAGTTCGGTAAAAAGTTCAAAATGAGCGGGGATCGTCTCAAGGTGTTGGTGGCCTGCGGAGCGGCGGCGGGGGTGGCGGCGACCTTTAACGCCCCCATTGCCGGGGTCTTTTTTGCCACCGAGATCGTTCTGCTGTCGTCTTTCGAGCTGGCCAGCTTTACCTCGATTGTCATCTCCAGTGCGATGGCCACCGTCGTTTCCCGTGCCCTGCTTGGCGATACCTCGGAGCTGGTCGCCCCCCCCTACTTTGTCGGCAGTCTGTGGGAGCTTGGGCTGTATCTGCTGCTCGGCCTGATTATTGGAGGATTGGCGGCCGGATTCATCGATCTGCATTTCCGTATCAAGGACCGTATCGATGCGATTCAGGTGCCGAAGCTGGCCAAACCGGTGCTCGGCGGTCTGGCCGTCGGGGTGATCGGTATCGGCTTGCCACAGGTGTTCGGCAACGGTTACGAGTTCATGAACAGCGTGCTGCTCGGCGGGCATTCCTGGTATCTGCTGGCGGCACTGGTGCTGGCCAAGATGATCGCTACCTCGATTACCCTCGGTTCGGGACTGCCGGGCGGTCTGTTTGCCCCCTGTCTGTTCCTCGGTGCAGTGGCGGGTGGTGCGTTCGGCCATTTGCTGGAAATTATGCTGCCCGGCAGCGGCCTGTCTGCGGGCGCTTATGCGCTGGTGGGGATGGGGGCATTCCTCGCCGCAGCGACTCACTCGCCGATGACGGCGATTTTCCTGCTGTTTGAAATCACCGACAGCTATCAGGTTATCGTACCGATCATGGTGACCTGCGTTATCGGCACCGCGATTGCGCGTCATCTGAAGACGGAGAGCCTCGAAACGATGGAGCTCAGCCGTGCGGGCATCGATCTTGAGGCGGGTAAGGAGCGCAATATTATGAAGGCGCTGTCGGTGGGTGAGGTGATGGCGCGGCGGGTGGAAACGATCCCCGAAAATATGACGCTGGGGAATTTTGCCAAGTTTATCGAGCAGACCCATCATACTAATTTTCCGTTGGTGAACGAAGCCGGTGAGCTGACCGGCATCATCTCGGTGCAGGATTTTATGGGGGTGGTGTTTGAGAAGGATCTGATGGATCTGGTTGTGGTCAAGGAGCTAGCGACTACCGAGGTGGTTTCGGTTCATGCCGAGGAAGATCTGGATACCGCCATGCGCCGGATCGGATATCGCAATATCGAGCAGTTGCCGGTGGTTGATCGCGAGACGCATCGCATAATTCACGGCATCATTTCCCGCCGTGACATGGTCTCTGCCTATAATCGCGCACTGATGAGCAAGACGTTGGAGGATGTCGATGTCTGATCTGCTCGCAGGGCTCAACGAGCCTCAGCGCCAGGCGGTACTGCACGCTGACGGGCCGCTGTTGATGCTGGCTGGAGCCGGATCGGGCAAAACCAGAGCACTGACCCACCGCATCGCCTACCTGATCCGCGAAGGGGGTGTCCCGCCGTGGCGTATTCTGGCGGTAACCTTTACCAACAAGGCTGCGGCGGAGATGCGCGAGCGGGTCGCCCAACTGTTGGGGGACGGCGACGCGCCCTGGGTGGCGACCTTTCATGCCAGCTGTGTGCGGATCCTGCGGCAGGAGGCTGAGCGGCTCGGCTTTACGCGGGCGTTCACCATCTACGACGACAGCGATCAGCTGCGGTTGTTGAAAGACGTCCTCAAGGAGCTGGGGATCAGTGAAAAGAGTCTCAAGCCCAGGGCCGCTGCGGTTTATATCGATCAGGCCAAAAACCGCGGGCAATTCCCGGAGCAGTTGGCGGATGACGATCAGCGGGATGATGTCGCGCTGCGCGTCTACGCCCAGTATCAGCAGCGCCTCAAGCAGGCCAACGCCCTCGATTTCGGGGATCTGCTGTTGTACGCCGTCCACCTGTTCGAGCAGCATCAGGACGTTCTGGAGGCCTACCGGCAGCGGTTTGCCCATATCCTCATCGACGAGTTTCAGGATACCAACCAGATTCAGTACCGGCTGATTCAGTTGCTGGCCGGGTCGGGACAGACCCTGTGTGTTGTCGGTGACGATGACCAGTCGATCTACGCCTGGCGGGGCGCAGAAATTGGTAACATTCTCGGCTTCGAAGCCGATTTCCCTGGTGCAAAGGTCATCCGTCTGGAGCAGAACTACCGCTCCACAGAGACGATCCTGGCCGCCGCAGGCGAGGTGGTCGCGAAAAACCGTGGCCGCAAAGGCAAGACCCTCTGGACCGATAACCCGGCGGGTGAGCCGGTGACCCTCGAAGTGCTCGGTGATGACCTGGAGGAGGCCCGTTTTGTCGTCGGTGAGATCGCGCGGCTGCAGCACGGCGGAGCCCGTCTGAGGGATGTGGCGATTTTTTATCGCACCAACGCGCAGTCGCGCTCCTTTGAAGAGGCGCTGGTACGCGAACGATTACCTTATGTGATGGTCGGTGGTCTGAAGTTCTTTGCCCGCATGGAGGTCAAGGACATCCTCGCCTATCTGCGGACCTTGGCCAACCCGGCCGACAGCCTCTCGGCGCGGCGGATTATCAACGTGCCAGCGCGCGGTATCGGTGCGGTGACGGTGGGTAAAATCGCGGCGTTTGAAACTGAAGCGGGCGGTTTTTATCCCGCCTGCGAACGCGCCCTGGAACGAGGCGCTCTGCGGGGCATGGCGGCGAAGAAGGTGTCGGGATTCGTGACCCTGATGAAATCCTTCGAGGCGTTGATGGCGCGCTTGCCCTATCCGCAGCTGACGGCAGAGATCATCGAGAAAACCGGGTACGCCGCCGGTTTGCGGACAGAGGACACCAACGAGGCGCAGGACAGGCTGCAGAACCTCGAAGAACTCCTCAAGGGGATGGAGGAGCACCGCAGCGAAGAAGCAACCCTGCAGGATTACCTTGAGCAGATCGCTCTGGTGACCGATCTCGATGCCTACGACAGCTCGGAGGACCGGGTCACCCTGATGACCCTTCATGCTGCCAAAGGGCTTGAGTTCCCGGTCGTTTTTATGGCCGGGATGGAAGAAGGCCTGTTTCCCCACTCCCGAAGTCAGGGAGACGACGCCGCGCTGGAAGAAGAGCGCCGGCTCTGTTATGTCGGCATGACCCGGGCGATGGATAAGCTCTACCTGACCAGGGCGCGGCGGCGCAGGGTGTATGGCACCTATCAATTCAATCCGCAGAGCCGGTTTCTGGGGGAGATTCCGGCTCATCTGCTCGGTGAGGACGAGGTCGTCGTGGTTGAAGAGCAAAAATCCCATAATTTGGCCGGTCTTTTTGCCGGGACAGAGCCACAGGTCGATGATGACCATGAAACCGTTGCGGCAGCACCCGACTACGACGACGTGGAGATCGTGCCCGACGCCACCGAAGGGATTCAGCTGGGGATGCAGGTGCGACACGTCAAGTTCGGGGTCGGTAAGGTCTGCCGTCTCGAAGGGCGGGGCGACAGTCAGAAGGTGACGATTTACTTCAGCCGATTCGGATCGAAGAAACTGCTGCTGAAGTTTGCCGGACTGGAACCGGCCTAGACTCGACAACAGGGGATCGATGAGCGACCGCGCTGAACAGTTCAAACTGCTGGTGGTTGATGACAATGCAACCAACCTGTCGCTGATGGCACAGATCATCGAGATGGATCTGCCCGAAGTTCGGGTGTATCCGGTACACAGCGCCGCCGAAGCGTTAACTCTGATGGCGACAGTGGACATCGACGGTGCCTTCGTCGATGTGCAGATGCCCGAGGTGGACGGACTGGAACTCTGTCGTCGGATGCGCGCAGATCAACGCTCCCGACAGATTCTCGTGGTGCTGATGACCGCCCACATCGCCACCGCCGAGTTGCGTGCTCAGGGTCTGGAGGCCGGGGCCTACGATTTTATCTCGCAGCCGATCAGCAACCTTGAGATGCTGGCGCGCATCAAGGTCATGCTGCGACTGCGCAGGCAGGAAAAAGAGCTGGCGGTGGAAAACCGTGAGCTGCACCAGCAGGTCGAGGAGAAGGCATCGATGCTGCGCTGGTTGCAGGGTTTGATGTTGGCCAGCGGCGATGAGGCTATGCTGTCGAGGGACGCGATGCCGAGCGCCGTAACGCAAGGGGCGGTTTCGCAGGGAATCGAACTGTTTGCAGAGATGCCCCAGGAGTGGGGCCGCACACTGCTGAAATTAGCGCTGCTGGAAGAGATCCCTCCGCCCCTGGCGGAGCGGTTGAGCGAGATTGCCGATATCAGAGAGGCGCTCTCCTATCTGTGGCGCCACAATTTTTTTGCCGACCAGACCGCGGATGGCTGCTACCGTTTCGAGGACAAGCTGCATCAGCGCCTGCGGGCCGGGGCCGAAGAGTCCCTGACAGTCGCCGAGCGTGACACAGTGACTCTGATGGCTGTTGACTGGTACCGGGACCGTGGACAGATGACGGTTGCCCTGGGGTATCTGTTGCGAGCGCAGCTTTACCCGAAGGCCGAGCTGTTTCTCAGTCAGCAGGGGGTGGCCCTGACCTTCGGGCGCGACGCGCAGGCGGTTGCCGAGATGTTGAGCCGGGTTCCCGAAGAGGTGTTGCTGAAGCGGAGCTGGTTGGCGCTTTTTTCCGGGATGTGTCGCGACTTTTCCCAGTCCGAGAAGACCCTTGAATGGCTCGAGTTGTCACGGGTGCGGTTTGCGTCCGACGGGGACGAACTGGGCGAGCTCATGACGCTGATTCCGCTGGTGCTCCATTGTCTGCTGGTCGACGGACGCTATGCGCTGGTGGCGCCCCTGGTGCCCCGCTTGAAAGAGCTGCTCGAAAAGCTGCACGATGATCTCGACACCATTACGGTGGCGCGTGGCTATGAAGCATTGGCGTTGAGTGGGATTTACGGGGGCGAGCCGCACGAACAGAGTGAACATCGGGTGCGGGTCGGTCTCGAACTCGCTCTGAACACAGAATCGGCCGAGATTCAGGCCGAGCTCCGACTGGTGCGGGCGTATTTGGCACTGTTGCGCGGTCGTTTTGAGCGGGTGTCTGCCGACCTGGAAGCCTGCCTGCGGCTGACCAAGGGGATGACGCCGTCACCGCATCACCGTGCTTTCCAGCAGATCCTGCATTGTCAGCTGCTGTTTTATTCCGGTGATTTCGACAATTGTCACTGGCAGGCTGAATTCCTCGATCAGAGATTCACCAGCGAGGACCTGCGCCAGACACCGCTGGGAGGACTCCTGTCGCAGTGCCAGATCGGTTGCTTTCTCGCCGGTGGAGAGCGGCGCGCGGCGCAGGACCTGCTCAGCCTTCGTCTCGGCGAGGCCCCGGCCGTCGTCAATCCGCATCTGCGCAGCCTGTTGCTGCACTATCAGGCGCTGCTGCACGACAGCGACGGCCGTGAGATGCTGCAAGAAGCCGTAACCCTGCGAGCTTTGGCCGGAGGGGCGCCGTTTATGATCAACAGCTGTACCGTTGCGGCGGTGTTCCATCTGGAGAGCGAAGACTACCGGCAGGCCGAAGCTTTGCTGGATGAAGCGCTACGGCTGTCGATGGCGCAGGATGAACGGTTGAGCCGCGGTGGGATCTATGCCCGGCGCGCCGAGCTGTTTCTGAAACGGGACCGACAGGCCGAAGCTGTGAACTCACTCCGGTTGTTGCTGGAACTGCTGGAGCGCAAGCGGCTGGATACGTTTTTTCTATTGACCCCCGAGCTGTTACGCATTCTTCTGCCTCTGGCGATGCGCCATAGCCTGCTGCCGGCGGTTGTCGGTCGTCTGGCAAACCGGCATCTACAGGCCGATATTCTCGCAGACGGCACCCTTCAGCCGGTTCTGCAGATTAAAACCCTCGGCAGTGCCGAGATCTATTTGGGGGAGGAGCTGCTGTTTGAATGCAGCGAACTCAGCAGTATTGCCCGCCAGCTCATAGCGATTCTGATCACCGCACCGCGGCATCAGATCGGAATCGAATTTCTGCTGGCCCAGCTTTGGCCGGACAGCGCACCGGACAAAGCACGAGCGAATCTGGACGGGCACCTTTCGCGACTGCGCAAGCAACTGGACGCGGCGCTGGGCGAGTTTAAGAGCCGTGACTATCTGGTGATGGAAAAAGGGATTCTGAGTTTGCAGCACACCCGTGTCGATTCTCAGCTGTTCACCTCCTTGGTGCGGGAGGGGCAGAAACAGATCCGCCGTCAAAACCTCTGGCAGGCGGGGCTGGCATTTCGGACCGCGCAGCGTCTATGGGGCGGCGTGTTTCTGCCCGGACAGGACCTGCTCGATGAGGCCATCTATATGCGGCAGAATTTGACGGAACTGCGGCTGGAGATGATCGAGTGCTGGAGTCGGATGTTGATGGAGGATGATCCCGCCGATGAATTGGGTGCCCTGCTGCGTGATGGACAGCATCTCGATCCGACCCGGGAGACCTTGATTCAGAAATATTATCAGTACGCCCTCGGCAAGGAGGATCCCCACTTGCCGCGACGGGTGTTGAACGAGTACCGTCAGGCGCTGTTGGACGAAGATTATGGTGACGCAGAAGCCGACGAGTTTATCCGTATGTTGGAAGCTGAACATGCCAAATAGGACAGAGGTGAAGGAGTTGTTATGAAGATGACACGACAGGAAGTCGAGCACGTGGCCCGTCTGGCCCGTCTGGCTTTGTCGGAGGACGAAGTGGAGAGAATGACGGGACAGCTCGATGCGGTCCTCGGCTATGTGGAGAAACTCAACGAACTCGACACCGAAGGAATTGTGCCGACGGCGCACGCGGTGCCGATGGAGAATGCCTTCCGTGCCGATGAAAGCAGAGCATCGCGGGGTGTGGTCTGGGCGCTGCAGAATGCCCCGGAAGCGACCGACGAATGTTTTAAAGTCCCGAAAGTTATCGAATAGCCGCGGAGTTATTATATGCAACTGACCGACCAGACCATCCATCAACTGCATCAGCGCCTGTCCAGCGGAGAGATCAGCTCCGTTGCATTGACCGAGGCGTATCTGCAGCGGATTGAACAGACCGACCCGGAGGTGAACGCTTATATCACCATCTGTCGTGACGCAGCGCTGGCCGATGCCGCTGCGGCCGACAAAAGGATTGCGGCAGGGGACATCGACCTGCTGACCGGTATCCCTCTGGCCCTTAAGGATATTTTCAACAGCGAGGGATTACGGACCACCTGCGGGTCGAAAATCCTCGACAATTTTGTTTCGCCCTACGATGCCACCACGGTCGCGCGCCTTAAGGCGCGCGGTGCGGTGATTCTCGGCAAATTGAATATGGATGAGTTTGCCATGGGCAGCTCTAACGAGAACAGCGCTGCCGGCCCGGTGCGTAACCCCTGGGATGGCGAACGTGTGCCGGGGGGCTCCTCGGGAGGGAGCGCTGCCGCAGTGGCCGCACGACAGGCAGTGGCGACGCTGGGGACCGATACCGGCGGCTCGATTCGTCAGCCGGCGGCGCATTGCGGCGTCGTTGGATTGAAACCGACCTACGGCCGCGTGTCCCGCTACGGAGTGATCGCCTACGCGTCCTCCCTTGATCAGGTCGGACCGCTGGCGCGTGACGTCGAAGATTGTGCCACCCTGCTGGGTGCGGTGGCTGGTTACGATCCTGCCGATTCGACCTCGGTCGACCGTCCGGTCCCCGATTATCTGGCGACCCTCAAAGACGGTGTCAACGGCAAGAGGATCGGCCTGCCCAGAGAATATTTCATCGACGGCCTCGATGCCGACGTCAAATGCGCAGTGGAACGGGCGATTGAAACCTATCGTACCCTCGGTGCAGAGATCGTTGATGTCAGCCTGCCGCACACCGACTACGCGGTGGCCTGTTACTACCTGATCGCTACCGCTGAAGCTTCGAGCAACCTGGCCCGTTACGATGGGGTGCGTTTCGGAGTGCGCAGGGACGAGGGTGAGGGCTTAATCGGCATGTATCAGCAGACTCGCGCTGCCGGATTCGGTGAGGAGGTCAAGCGGCGCATCATGCTCGGGACTTATGCACTCTCCTCCGGTTACTACGATGCCTACTACCTCAAAGCGCAGAAGGTTCGCACCCTGATCCGCCAGGATTTTCTCGACGCGTTTGAAAACGTCGATCTGCTGCTGACCCCGGTCGCACCGACCCCGGCCTTTAAGATCGGTGAAAAGGTGGACGATCCGCTGCAGATGTATCTCTCCGATATCTTCACTATTCCGGTCAATCTGGCGGGAACTTGCGGTCTCAGTCTGCCCTGTGGCCTCAGTGCCGACGGACTGCCGATCGGGCTGCAGCTGATCGGAAAACCGTTTGCCGAAGATGAACTTCTGCAGGCGGCCTGGGCTTTTGAGAATGCGACGGATTTCAGCCAGTTGCCTCAATTGGCGGCGGATCGATAGAGTGGGAGTGAACTGATATGGATTCCAGATATGAAGTCGTCATCGGGTTGGAGGTACATGTCCAGCTGACGACCAAGACCAAGATTTTTTGCGGCTGTTCCAAGGATTTTGGTCAGCAGCCCAACAGCCAGACCTGTCCGGTGTGCCTCGGGTTGCCCGGCGCTTTGCCGGTGCTGAACAGGCAGGTGGTCGAAGACGCCATCAAGGCCGGCCTGGCGACGAATTGCCAGATCGCGCCCCGGTCGATCTTCGCCCGCAAAAACTATTTTTACCCCGATCTGCCCAAGGGTTATCAGATCTCGCAGTTCGAACTGCCGATCTGCGAGCATGGCTGGCTCAACATCGAAACCGAAGAGAACGGGCAAAAAAAAATCGGCATTACCCGTATTCACATGGAAGAGGACGCAGGCAAACTGCTGCACAGTGACGGGGACAGCTCACAGGTCGATCTCAACCGCGCCTGTACGCCGCTGCTGGAGATTGTCTCTGAACCGGACATGCGCAGCGCCGACGAAGCGATCGCCTATCTCAAGCAATTGCACCAGATAGTCGTCTACCTCGGCGTCTGCGACGGCAACATGGAGGAAGGCTCTTTCCGCTGTGACGCCAACGTGTCGATCCGCCCCTGGGGGCAGGAAGAGTTCGGGACCCGCGCAGAACTGAAGAACCTCAACTCCTTCCGCTTTATCAAGCAGGCGATCGAGTACGAGGTCGAGCGTCAGGCCGACCTGATCGATGACGGGGGCACAGTGGTTCAGGAAACCCGGCTGTTCGATGCCGACAAGGGGACAACCCGGTCGATGCGCGGCAAGGAAGAGGCGCACGATTATCGCTACTTCCCCGATCCCGATCTGGTGCCGCTGGTGGTCTCCGACGACTGGGTGGATTCGGTTCGCGGTGCTCTGCCGGAGCTGCCGGACTCCAAGCTGGCCCGTTATCAGCAAGAGCTGGGGCTGCCCGCCTACGATGCCGGGGTGATCTCCGCTGAGCGTGATCTGGCTGAATATTTTGAAGCGCTGGTAGCGTTGCACGACAACGCCAAGGTCTGCGCCAACTGGGTGATGGGCGAAGTGTCCCGCGCCCTCAACGAAAACGGAATTCCGGTGACCGCCTGCCCTGTTTCGCCACAACTGCTGGCGGGTATCCTCGAGCGGATCGCTGATAACACCATCTCCGGTAAGATTGCCAAAACAGTCTTTGAGGATGTGTGGAACACCGGCAAAACCGCGGATCAGATCATCGACGAGAAGGGTCTCAAGCAGGTCACCGACACCGGCGCCATCGAATCGATTCTCGACGAGGTGATTGCGGCCAATCAGGGGCAGTTCGAAGAGCTGAAGGGCGGCAAGGACAAACTGACCGGATTTTTTGTCGGGCAGGTGATGAAGGCCAGTAAGGGGAAGGCGAACCCCGGCATGGTGAATCAACTGTTGAAGAAGAAGCTGGAAGGCTGATCTCAGCCTTTGGCTGATTACATATTGCAGATAAAAGGAAGGGTGTCATGTCCGGTTGCCAGATCAATCCCAATACGATTCGTCCAATTCGTTTTTTTAACGGTATGTGCCAGATGCTCGATCAGCGGCTGCTGCCCGCCGAGGAGGTGTGGATCGATTACACCAGCTGCGAAGGCGTCGCCGAGGCGATCCGCACCATGGTGGTCCGCGGTGCACCGGCGATCGGTGTCGCAGCGGCCATCGGTGTCTGGTTCGGGGTGCGCGATCTCGAAACCGAGTCGTGCGAAGAGTTTTACACTGAGATGGAGAAAATCTGTGCGGTGTTGGCTGCCACCCGGCCGACAGCTGTCAACCTGTTCTGGGCGTTGGAGCGGATGAAGTCGTTCGCCAAGGCCAATCTCGACCGTTCGGTGATGGAGCTGAAGATCGGCCTGGAGTACGAAGCGTTGGCGATCACCCAGGAGGATGAGCAGCTCTGTATCAAGCTGGGTCGTCAGGGCGAGTCGCTGATTCCCGACGGAGCGCGGGTGCTGACTCACTGTAATGCCGGAGCGCTGGCCACCGCCGGTTATGGAACCGCCCTCGGTGTGATTCGCGCAGCGGTCGCTGCAGGCAAGAAAATTTCGGTGATTGCCGACGAGACCCGCCCGTTTCTGCAGGGCTCGCGGCTGACCGCATGGGAGCTGCAGAAGGACAACATCCCGGTGACGCTGATCTGTGACAACATGGCCGGTTATCTGATGAGCAAGGGTGAGATCGACTGTGTGATCGTCGGAGCGGACCGCATAGCCGCCAATGGTGATGTCGCCAACAAGATCGGCACCTATACCGTGGCGGTGCTGGCCAAAGAACATAACATCCCCTTTTATGTCGCTGCGCCACTGTCGACCATCGATTTGAGCCTGAGTGACGGTTCGCAGATCCCGATCGAAGAGCGGGGCGCGCGCGAAATCACCCACGTGAAAGATATTCAGCTGGCTCCGGAGGGGATCGAGGTCCGCAACCCGGCCTTCGATGTCACACCGAACCGGTTGGTGTCGGCGATCATCACTGAACGGGGTGTGGTGACAGAACATTATCTGCAGAACCTCTCCGCCCTCTTTTAACCGCTGCCAAGGTTTCGGCATGAGTGCAGAAAAAATCGCAATAGAGGACGTCCGTGCCGCGTTGATGCAGGAGACAAATGCGCAGCTGGTCTCCCTGCTCAAGGGATTGCAGCTCAAGGTGGTCGAACGCAGCGCCACCAACCTGCGTCTGCTGCATGACCATCTGCAGGATGTGACCCTGTTGGCCGATATCCTTGACGATGCGCGCACCTCGGCCGATGCGGATGCTGCCCTGAACTTTCTTGAGCGCTGCATGGGGAGCATCGATCCGCAGGAGTTCAGAGCCGTCCTCAACACTGCGGCGCGTCGGCGACAGCTGCTGACCGTCCTCGGAGGCTCTGCATTTCTGGCCGGCCTGTTCTGTCGCGATGGCGATTGCTTCAACCGACTGTTTCTGCAACAGCGTATCGATTGTCCGTCCAGCGAAGCCGACATGATTACGGCGCTCCGACAGCGGGTCGACCCCACTGCTCCTTTTGAAGCCTTAAAACGTGAACTGCGGGTGTTTAAACGGGAACAGATCCTGCGCATCGGCAGCCGTGATCTGTGCGGGATGGCGGCGCTGGAAGAGGTCACCGCGGAGTTGTCGTCTCTGGCCTCTGCGGCCCTGCAGGTGGCCTATGAAGTCTGCTCGGTACTGCTGCAGAAGGACTATGGTGAGCCTCTCCAGCAGACCGATGAGGGGCAGAAACCGGCCGCATTCTGCGTGCTGGGGATGGGTAAATTCGGTGGCAACGAGCTGAATTTTTCTTCGGATATCGATCTGATCTATTGCTACTCTTCGCCGCAGGGGATGACCACCGGCGGGGACAGGGAGAAAGACGGCATCGAGCTGCACCGCTACTTTGTCAAACTGGCGGAGCTGTTGACCCGGGCGCTGGGGCAGGTCACCGAGGATGGCTTTGTGTTCCGCGTCGACACCCGCCTGCGGCCGGATGGCAACAACGGGGATCTGGCGGTTTCGATCAGCGCCGCCGAGATCTACTACGAATCCTGGGGGCAGAGCTGGGAACGGGCGGCGATGCTCAAGGCGCGCCCGGTGGCGGGATGCCTAGAGCTGGGGGAGGAGCTGCTTCACCGCCTGGAACCGTTCGTCTACCGGCGTTATCTCGACTTCGGCATGATCGAAGATATCCAGATCATGAAACAGAAGATCAACCTCAGCCTGGGGCGCAAGCAGGAAGGGGACAACAACCTCAAGCTCGGCCGCGGCGGTATCCGCGAGATCGAGTTCTTTATTCAGGCCCTTCAGCTGGTCAACGCGGGAAAAAAGCCGCACCTGCGCGAGCGGAACTCCCTGCAGGCGCTGGAGCTGCTCTGTCAAGATGGGCTGATTTCATCCGATGAAAAGGAGCAGCTGGTTCAGGCGTATCGTTTCCTGCGGACTGTTGAGCATCGCATCCAGATCGTTCAGGAGCGGCAGACCCATTCGCTTCCGACCAAAGAAGACGACCTTCTGGTACTGGCGCGGCGCTGCGGTTTTGCCGGATGCGAGGAATTTCTTGCTGAACTGGAACGACTCCGCACCGCGGTTCATGCCCTGTTCAACGAGCTATTCCATGCTGCGGAGACAGAGGCGGACGATGTCCGTCCCGAGGTCACCTTTGTTCTCGATGTCGAGTCCGATCCCGATCTGGTCAAGGATGTTCTCGAAGAGAACGGCTTCGGAAATCCCGACGCCGCTTACGACGCCCTCCGCTTTTTGCGGGGTAGTGGACCCGATTATCGCCTGACTGAGCGGGGCAGCCGCTGTCTGGAGCGGTTGGCACCGCTGATGATGACCGCCCTGCTCGATTCTCCTAGCCCCGATCAGGCGTTGAACAATCTCGAGCGTTTCTTGCAGGCACTGCGCGCCAAGACATCGTTCTTCTCGCTTCTGGTGGAAAATCCGAAAATTGTCAGTCTGTTGCTGTCGTTGTTCGGGTCCAGCCAGCTGTTGTCGCGGATCTTCATCCAGCGCCCCGAACTGCTGGACACGATGGTGTCCAGCTCCTACGCGACCTCCTTTAAGCCGCAAAACAGGATGGCGGAGGAGTTGACTGAGCAGATGGCGTTGGCGACCGACTATGAGCAGCAGCTCGATGTCCTGCGGCGTTATCGAAACGAAGAATTTCTGCGCATCGCGTTGAATGATCTGCAGGGTCAGATCGGTCAGACGGAAGGGACCGTGCAGCTTTCCTGGCTGGCCAATGTCTGCCTCGCACAGGCGGTCCGTATGGGGGTTGCCGAGCTGACCGTTCGTTACGGGATGCCGTCACAGGCCGGTGGAACGGTCTCTGATCTGCCCTTTGCCATCGTCGGCATGGGCAAGCTCGGTGGCCTCGAGCTGGCGTATCACTCCGACCTTGATATTATTTTTATCTACGAAGGTGAAGGGCAGACCGAGGCGGTGACGGGGACCGATCCGGAGCGCTTCCGCAGCATCAACAACCGCGATTATTACGCCCGGCTTGCCCAGCGTATTATCACTGTTCTGACGCTGGTGACCCGCGAAGGGTTTGTCTATAAGATCGACACCCGCCTGCGGCCGTCCGGCAATCAGGGGCCGTTGGTGACCAGCCTGCATGCCTTTGAGGACTATCATCAGCAGTCTGCGCAGCCCTGGGAACGTCAGGCCTTGACCAAGGCGCTGGTGGTCTGTGCTCCCGATTCTTTCGGTCGGCGCTGTCAGGCAATTATCGAGCAGCTCACCTTCGATCGGCCCCTCCCGCCGCACCTCCAGCAGGAGATCTTCCGTTTGCGGGGGCGAATGGAGCGCGAGATTGCCCGGGAAGGGTCCGACCATTTCAATATCAAAACCGGTCGTGGCGGTTTGGTCGATATCGAATTTCTGACCCAGTACCTGCAGCTGCTGCATGCCGGAAACCACTTGGAGCTGCGTAGCCAGAATACCCTGAGAGTTCTCAAGCAGCTGGAGAATCAGGAACTGCTGACACCACACGACAGTGGCGTTTTGATCGAAGGGTACAAGTTTCTGCGGCGACTGGAAAACAAGCTACGCCTGATTCACGATCAGTCGATCAGCCAGCTCTCCGGAGACGCCAAAGCACTGCGCCGTGTCGCCTTGAGCCTGGGCTATCCGGCGCGGCCAAAGCCTCCGGAGACCCTTTTTCTTGAAGAATACCGCCGTACCACGGAATCGATTCGTGCACTTTTTGCATTTTATCTCGAGGGGAAAAATGACCACGAAGGTGACCGCTGATGGGTAAACGGGTCATGATCATCGATGATGATCGGGGGATACGGAATTTTTTACAGAAGGCGCTCGAGGCCAAAGGGTTTAAAGTCGAGGCGGCCGATCGCGGGGCGGTGGGCTTACAGAAGATGCTCGGCGGCCATTATGATCTGGCGTTGATCGATATCAATATGCCGCAGATCTCCGGTCCGGCGATCTGCAGTGCACTGCGCCGTCAGAAGATTACGCGGAACATGCCGGTGGTGATGATGACCGCCATGTTCCATAATCTCGATCAGATCGAGCAGGCCAAAAAGGACTACGGTGCCACCGAGTTTCTGCTCAAACCGTTCAAGGTCGAAGATCTCTACTGGCTGCTTGATACCCTGTTTGCAGATGGGGCCTCAACGGACGGCGGTGCGTCTCAGGAAGGGCAGCTGTCCGAACATTTTCTGCCGCTGTTGTTGAATCAACTCTACAGCAAACGGGCGACCGGCCTGCTGACCCTGAACCACCATGACAAGAAAAAGGTGGTCTATTTCAAGGGGGGCTACCCGATCTTTGCCCGCTCCAATATCCTTGCTGAATGTCTGGGACAGATGCTGATTCGTGAAGGGCTGATCAGTAAGGAGGATTGTGAACAATCGATCGAGGGCAGCAACCGCTCCGGCCGTCTGCAGGGAACCGTGCTGATCGAAATGGGGCTGCTCTCGCCCGAAGAACTCCACGAAGCCCTGACCCGTCAGGTGACGGAAAAGCTGCTGTCGGCGTTTGCCTGGACCGAAGGGACCTACGGCTTTGCCCCCGCTAAAAGCTTCAAAAAGACTGTCACCGAGATCGAACTGTCCCCCGCCGCGTTGATCCTTCAGGGGATCACTCAGCACTGGTCACGGGAGCGCCTCGACCGTTTTCTGCAGCCACACTGCAGTGATTTTCTGGTGCAATCCCGAAACCCTCTGTTCCGTTTTCAGGAGATGGGGCTCAGTCGGCGCGGCGAGGATGTCCTGGAAGAGTGCCTTGGAGATCTGACCCTGGAGCAGCTTCTGAAACGATTTCCCCTGTCTCGGCTGGAAGTGCAGCAGGTGGTTGCCGCGCTGTTGCTTTCGGGGATGATTGTCGCCAGCAGCACCATCGTTACCCTTGATCAACAGGGACAGGAGAAGCGGAGACGGGAGCAACCGCAGGATGAGGCACTGCGCAAAGAGATCCTTGCCAGTTACGATCGGATTCTCAACGCGGACTACTATGCGGCACTGGGGGTCGGTCGTCAGTGTGACGCCGAAGAGGTGCGCCGGGCCTATTATCAGCTGGTCAAGGAGTATCACCCCGACCGCTATATCGGCTATGGCCTGTCACAGGACATGGAGCACAAGGTCAGCGAGATTTTCCAGTACTTGACCCATGCCTATTCGGTGTTGAGCGATCCCGCCGCCAGCTCCAGCTATTTTGATGAGCTGGTGAACGGTCCGCGACAGACGGTTGATGTCAAACAGGTTATCGCTGCTGAGACAGCGTACCAGAAGGGTAAGGCTCAGCTTATGATCCGTCATTACCGGGAGGCCGCAGAGTTTCTGTCGCAAGCGGTGGCGCTGAGTCCGAAAGAACCGGAATATTTGACCCAGTATGCCTGGGCGGTGTACAAATCAGAGCCTGACCAGCAGGAGGCGAAGAACCGCGCCCTTGAAATGCTGATCAGCTCACGCGAGTTGAACCCGCGCAGCGAGGACACCTATCTGTACCTCGGATATGTCTATCGTGCCCTTAACAAAGAACGTCAATCGCAGAAATCCTTTGAGCTTGCGGTGCAGGTCAATCCGGCCTGCAAGGACGCCCTACGGGAGCTGCGTCTGATCAATCTGCGTAAAGAAAATGCCTCTGACGGCGGGATCTTACAGCGTTTTTTTAAATCGAAGAAATCATAAGCCATCGCGATGAAATGGAGATTGAAATGAAAAAATTGATGCTGGTTGTTCTGGTTTTGTTGCCGATCCTTGCCGGTTGTTTGCCCTGCGTGCCCTGCCTGTAAACCGATAAAACGGTGCCGGGGTTACCGCTGCGGTGAGTAATCGAAGAGGCTGCGATCAAGCAGCTGGTGGGGGTGGACGTTGCCTGCGGCTCCCAGCAGACTGCGGCGCAGGTGAGGGACCTCTGCTGACAGCCTTTCGATCAGCTGCTTGATCTGCTGGCGCTTCTGGTCCGGGGCCCCTTCAACGGGGCACGAGCAGCGGATAATCGGGTGGTTAGCCAGCTGGCTGTAGCTGCGGATCAACTCCTCCTCGACATAGATCATCGGCCTGATGACGGTGTGCTGTCCGTTGTCGGCCTCAACTCTGGGGCTCATGGCTCCCAGGGAGCCGCTGTAAAACTGGTTGAGCAGCAGGGTTTCGATGACGTCGTCCATGTGGTGACCAAGGGCGATCTTGTTGCAGTTCAGTTCCGTCGCGGCGGTGTACAGCGCGCCGCGGCGCAACCGGGCACAGAACGCGCAATACGATGACCCGGGGCGCCGCTTTTCGGCGATAATCCTGTAGGCGGCCGTGCTCTTGATGTGGCAGGAGAAGCCAGCTTCTTGCAGGTACTCACGCACCAGATCGTTGCGGTAGCCGGTGAATCCGGAGTCGATGTTGACCGGCACCAGTGTGAACGTAACCGGCGCTTTTCTGCGCAATATCTCCAGCACCTGCAGCAGGGTGTACGAATCCTTCCCCCCCGACATACCGACCGCGATCCGGTCGCCGTTTTCGATCAGGTTGAAATCACCGATCGCTCTGCCGGTCGCTTTGATGATTTTGGCACAGAGTGCATCCCGCTGTTTTTCGTCTGCTGTCAGCATGTTCGTAACGGACTCCCGATGTCAGTGGGTTTCAACGTGATCGGCATGGTGCTCCCGTAGACCGAACAGCCCTCTGATATCTTCCAGGATCAGATAGAGCGCCGGGATCAACAGCAGAATAATACCGGTAGCGAACAGAATGCCAAAGCCCAGACTGATTGCCATCGGGATCAGAAACTGCGCCTGAACGCTGGTTTCGAGGATCATCGGCACCAGCCCGAAGAATGTGGTCAGCGAAGTCAGAAGGATCGGGCGAAACCGTCGTGTGCCCGCTTCAAGGAGGGCCTCGTAGGGCGCAATCCCCTGTCGGCGGTTGCTGTTGGTGCGGTCGATGAGCAGCAATGAGTCGTTGACGACGACTCCGGACAGGGCAACGAGACCGAACATGCTCAGCAGGCTCAAGTTAAAGCCCATCAGCAGATGTCCGAGGACGGCACCGATCATACCGAAGGGTATGGCGGACATGATCAGCAGCGGCTGACTGTAGCTGCGAAAGGGGATGGCTAGCAGCACAAAGATGGCGACCAGCGCGAACTTGAATCCTTCCATCATGCTTCCCATCGATTCGCGACGTTCCTTCTGCTCCCCTTCCATGTTAAAGGACAACCCCGGAAAGTCGATCGCCAGTTGTGGAAGAAGGCCCTGCTTCAAGTCGGACAGAATCTCAGAGGCGTTCGATTTTCGATCATCGACACTGGCGGTGACGTTGATGACCCGCTTGCGGTCGGTGCGACTGATCGATGAAAAGCCACGCCCTTCGACCACTCGGGCGGCCTGCAGCAGCGGGATTTCATTGCCGGCCGGGGTTCTGATCCGCATGTTTTCAAAGTTCCACAGCTTTTCGCGACTCTCTTCGGGGTAGCGCACCATAACCCGCACTTCATTGCGGCCACGCTGCAGGCGCAGCGCTTCAGCGCCGTAGAAGGCCGACCGGACCTGCCGGCCGAGCTCGAGTTCGGTGATGCCCAAGGCCCGCCCCTGCGGAGTGAGGTGCAGCTTGATCTCCTTGTTGCCCAGAGCATAGGTGTCTTCGATGTCTCCAACTCCGGGATAGCTTTGTAGGGCGTCTTTCAGCCGGGCGGAGGCTTTATCGAGGACGGCAAAGTCCTCGTGGGCGAGCTGAACGTCGATGTTGGCCCCCATCCGCATCAGATTTGAGCTGAAGGTCAGGGAATCGACGCCGGGGAGGTCTCCAACCTTCTCTCGCCAGCGTTCAGCGACCTCTTTGGCCGGGATGTTGCGGTCCTCGCTCTTGGTCATGAACATAGCCACGGTACCGAGGTGGGTCCCGCTGCTGGTGCGTCCTCCACCGGGACCGCCCCCGGCGATCGTGCCGCCGGTCACGGAATAGATGTTGCGCAGAATCGAGTCCCCCTCGGCACGGAGCGCATCATACTCCTCGGCGGTTTCCAGGGACTTTTCAAGGAGCAGATCGACTACACGGGCGGTGTCGTCTATCGAGGCACCACGATTCATCTGCAGGGCCGCGGTAATACGATCCCCGTCGACTTCGGGCATGAAGGTGAATTTCACCACCCCGCCCTTGACGATCCCAAGGGTGAGCAGCAGCGCAGCGATGCCCACGGCCAGTGATACATAGCGATAGTTCAGGTTCAGTTTCAGCAGGCGACGGTAGGGACCGTTGACGAACCGCTCCAGTCCACGGGAGAAAAATCCACGCACCGTTTCGATCTTTTGCAGCAGGCGCCCGGGACGTTTGTTCTGTTTGCCGAGGGTGAGGTGGGCCGGCAGAACCAGCAGCGACTCCAGCAGCGACATCAGCAGCAGGGTGATGACGATGATGGGGATCACCTTGATGAACTTGCCCATCATGCCGGCGACAAAGACCAGCGGCAGAAAGGCGGCGACGGTGGTCATGATCGAAAAGGTGACCGGCACCGCAACTTCCAACGCTCCATCGATGGCCGCCCGCAGGTAGGGCTTGCCGAGCTGTCGATGTTCATAGATGTTTTCGCCGACGACGATGGCGTCGTCAACCACGATACCGAGGGCGAGGATAAAGGCGAACAGGGAGATCATGTTGATCGAAACCCCGAGTAGTGGCATCAAAAACAGGGTGCCGAAGAACGAGATCGGGATGCCGAGCATGACCCACAGCGCAAGTCGGATCTCCAGGAACAGGCCGAGGACGATAATGACGAGCGTCAGGCCGATCATGGCGTTCTTTTGGAGCAGATTCATGCGGCTTTCGAAAATTTCGGAGGTGTCGTTCCACACCGCCAGGTTCAGGCTGTCGGGCAGGTGCAGAGATTTTTGCGCGACGTAGTTTCTGATCTGCTCCGACATTTCGATCGGCTTCTGCTCGCCGATGCGGAACACTTTGACCATCGCGGCGGGCATGCCGTCAAAGCGGGCATACTGTTCGCTGTCTTCAAAGGCGTCTCGTACCGTGGCGATGTCGCCGAGGGTGACCCGGGTGCCGTCGGTGGCGCTGAGGATGACGATGTCGGCATATTCCGGGCCCCAGTAACGGCGCTCTTTGGTCCGCAGCAGGATCTCTCCGCCGTCGGTTTTGACCGATCCGCCCGGCAGGTCGAGAGAAGCCAGCCGGATCTTGCTGGCAACCTGCTCGAGGGTCAGATTGTAGCGACGCAGGTTTTCTTCGCTGATGTCCACCGAGATCTCAAAATCACGCACGCCACCCAGATCGATCTGAGAAATATTCGGAAGTTCGAGCAGTTCATTACGGATGGTTTCAGCCTGTTCGCGCAGGCTCCGTTCGGAGACATCACCGTAGATGACCACCGAAATGACCTCGCGGCGGTTCAACAGTTTGCTGACCACCGGTTTTTCAGCGTCTTCCGGAAAGGTGGTGATCCGGTCGATCTCGCTTTTGATATCCTGGAGGATCAGATCGGGGTCCTGATCGGTGTAGATCTCGGCACTGACGGTTCCGATCCCTTCCGATGCGCTCGATTTGATCTGTTTGATGCCATCGACCGCGCTGAGACTTTCTTCGATCTTCAGCAGGATGCCGTCTTCAACCTCTTCGGGGCCGGCACCGGGGTAGGCGACCGCGACCTGAATCCAGTCGAGGGAGACTTCAGGGAAGACCTCTTGGGTGATCTTCGGTGCCATCATCAGGCCGCCGAGGATCAGGACCAGCATCAGCAGGTTGGCGGCCACATGATTTTTGGCCATCCAGCGGATTGCACTCATCATCGTGTCTGCTCCTGCGCCATCGGGCGGAGCAGAAGGCCGGTGACCGCCCCGTCCAGCGTCGTCAGGATCATCCGTTCACCAGCGCTTAGTCCCTCGTCGATCAGCAGGGTGTCCTGCTCACGACGCAGCACATGAACAGGACGGATCTGAAGACGGTCTTCGAGATCAGCCAGCCAGACGCTGTAGTTTTCGCGCAGTGCACTGCGGGGAATACTGACCACCTCTGGCAGGTGGGTGCCGTGCAGGGCGACATCGACAAACAGACCGACCGACAGATCAAGCTGTCCTTGCGGGGTGCTCCGGTTGCCGTCGGCGGTGTCCACCGCGACTATGATCGTCGCCATATGGCTGGCAGGATCGATTTCGCCCGCCGAG
The DNA here is from genome assembly GCA_002868865.1 of Desulfuromonas sp. Classification (GTDB taxonomy): domain Bacteria; phylum Desulfobacterota; class Desulfuromonadia; order Desulfuromonadales; family Geopsychrobacteraceae; genus BM509. Next base: position 31,990 of record PKUC01000065.1, read on the forward strand.
CGGACGATCTCACCGGTCCACGTCAAACGCTCTGATCCGGATGTCAGGCTGATTGTGGCCCGACTGCCGGTGTGGGTATCTCCGGCCCGCGGGATATCGAGCCACTGCAGTTCGCTCAGTGGCAGGGGCACCTTTATCTCCGCCTGTGCGGTACCGGCTAGGGTGGCGACCGCAGTCCCCGCCCGCAGGTACTGCCCTGGGTCGACCTGCTCTGTGCGGATCCGGCAGTCGAACGGTGCATACAGGGTGGTCCGTTGCAGATTGAGCTGCGCTTTCTTCAGCCCGGCGCGGGCCGCGTCGAGATTGGCCTTCTCCTTCTTCAGCTGCGGGGCGCGCAGCACCAGTGGGCTAGGTTCCCCTTTGTCGTCCATGTTCAGCAACTGCCACTCTTCAAGGGCGAGTTTGGATTGTTGCTCCTCTGTCTGCAGGGCGACCTCGGCCTGGGCGAGGGTCGCTTGTGCTTGTTCAACCGCGAGACGGTAATCACGCTGATCGATTTCGAGCAGTTTTTCGCCCTTACGGAAAAAACCGCCGGTGACCAATTGCGGCGACAGCCAGTCGATCTTGCCGCTGACCTCCGGGACCAGAGAAATCTCCATGCCGGGGGCGACCGTGCCGGTGGCATGGACCGTGACCTGATGCGGCTGAGTTGCGATCGTCAGAACCTCGACCAGCAGGCCACGTTGGGGTTGTGCCTGTTTTTTCGGGGGGGTACTGAGCCCGGTCAGGCTTTTAAAGCCGATGACGCCGATGACCAGGATGATCAGCGGCAGAATGATCTTGAGGAGCAGATTTTTTTTACTCATGGGAATCAGCCTTTTTCGTGATGAGGCGTTGGGTTATATGGTCGTTCATCCACTGTCCGCCCAGAGCGCGGGCCAGGGTGATCCGTTCGGTCAAGAGCTGCTGACGCGCGGAGAGCAGCTGGCTGTGGGTGTCAAAGTTGCTGCGCTGTGCTACCAGCACCGGCAGGTAGTCGGTCAGTCCCGAACGATATCGTTGCCGGGCCAGACGCAGGGTGGCTTCCGTCATCCGCTTGGTGGCAGCCAGTTGGGTGATGCGCAGTTCTGTGGTGCGGTTGCGTGTCAGAGCGTCTTCAACTTCACGGAAGGCGATAAGCACCTGCTGCCGATAGCGCGAGACGGCCTGATCGAGCGCAGCGCGGCTGCGTGTGACTTCGGCTTTGCGACGACCGGCGTCGAGGAGCGGAACGGTCAACTGACCGAGAAAGTTCCAGAAGTTTCCTTCGATCAGCCCGCTGGTGACTTCCTGGTGACTGCGTCCGTACGAACCGATCAGGTTGATGCGAGGAAAACGCTCGGCAATCGCTGTGGCGATGCGGGCGTCGGCCGCAGCTACACGATGGAGCTGCGCCTGCAGGTCGGGTCGCTGTGCGAGCAGATCAGCAGGGAGTCCGGTCGGGAACATGTCGGGGACCGGTGGCAGAATATGGAGGTCCCCGGCGCTTTGCCGGTCGGGGTAGCGCCCCAGCAGTACGGCGATGGCATGTTCGCTGATTGCCAGCGCACTTTCGCTGGCATGCCGGTTGGCCCGAACCTGGCTCAAGCTCTGGCGTGCCTGATAGACATCGATGGAGCCGACCAGACCTTTCTTGTAGCGGTTCTCTACCAGCGACAGGGTCTCTTTAAAGGACTCGATAGTCTGGTCGGCCAAGGCCAGTTGAGCGCGCTGTCCAATGACCTGATAGTAGAGCGAGGCCAATTGAGCAGACAGGCTCAGGTAGAGGGTTTTGGTGTCTTCGATGCTGGCACTGACGTCCTGTGCCGCTGCGTCGTGCTGACTGGCGAGCCTGTTCCACAGATCGATCTCAAACGCTGCCGAGGCGGCGACCTGCCAGCTGTCCGTTGTCGCGTCCCCGACCAGTTGGGGTTGCTGTGAGCGGCCCTTTTGTCCTTCCAAATTCAGGGTCGGATAACGGCTGCTGTTGCTGGCGCTGAGGAGTGCTCGGGATTGCTCCAGTCTGGCGAAGGCCTGTTTGAGCTCGAGATTTCCGGCAAACAGCTCATCCATCAAGCGGTTTAAGTGTGGGTCGTTAAAGCTCAGCCACCAGGAGTCCGGTGAAGCGGATGTGGCCGAAGACGACTGTTCGATGTACTGGTCGGGCGGCTCCGGTGCAATCAGCTCGTGGGGGGTGTGGAGGCTGCAGGCTGTTAACAGGACAAGGCAGAGACAGTGTGTGGCAAGCTTCAGCATGGGGCCTCCAGTCCGGCGCAGGCAAAGCGAATCATCTCTTCGGCCTGTGGTGTATCGGTCAAGGGTTGGGGGATGCCGGGGATCGATATTTGGGGGCGGGCACCAGCGCACATGACGTGGCTCATTGCTCCTAGGACGAAATGGAGTCGCGTCAGCAAGATTTCTTCCGCCAGCTCGGGCCGGGCCTTTTTTAGCCCTTCGTAGAGGAGGATAAACAGGGGCATGACCTGTTGGATAAAGCAGTTACGCACGGTCTCGTCCGGTTCGTTCATTGCTCGACCAATCAGGGCAATAAATTCGACCGCCCCGGGACCTTCATTACGAAAAGCAAGAGTCGGCTCGATAAAGGCACGCAGCAAGTCGGTCGTGCGCGGCCGACGTTGTTCGGTGGCAGCAGTGGAAAGGATCTTTTCTATCCGGTCGGCACGTCGTTGGTTGAGTGGCTTCAGGCGCCGCTCAATGACCGCCTTGAGCAGTCCTTCCTTGGAACCGAAGTGATAATTGACCGCCGCGAGATTGGCGTCGGCCGTGGTGGTGATTGTTCGCAGTGAGGTGAAGTGGTAGCCCTCTTTGGCGAACAGCTGTTCGGCGGCATTGAGAATGCGGCTTTTGGTATCGATCTGTGTCATGACCTGTCCTGAACTTAAGGTTGAACGGTCATTTAAAACACTCGTTTTAATTTGTCAAGTGAAAGAGTGTAAAGTCATGTAAACTTCTTAGGTGTCGGTTGACTGCAAGGCTGCAGGCGGCAAGCGGCAAGGAAGGAAATCTAACCTGACAGCCAGTCGTAGAGAAACTTGCCCGCGACTCCGAAAACAACCAGTTCGATGACAAAAAGCCAGAGGATAAAGCGTTTTTTATTGCTGCCCTGTCTGCCTGTTGTCGGCAGGATCTTTTCTATGTCGCGGGACATGTTATTCCACGCTTCTTTGAAAATGCTGCTTTGCTGAGGGGATTTATTCACTGAAGTTCTCCGTTGTCTGTGGTGTGCTTTTCAGTGAACCAGCTGGTGGAAGCGCTGTCAATCACTACTGAGATAGTTTCGTGATGGCATCCTCTATGCACCTCTATGGTTCTGCGATAATTATTTAACTCCTCAGGAGAAACACAATATGAAAACAGCTCTTGTGGTTGACGACGAACCGTTGATGCGTCGCTGCGTATCTGAAACCCTTGATAGCTATGGCTTTGAGCGAATTATTGAAGCGGAAGACGGCGCACAGGCGATCAACCTTGTCGCCTTGGAGAAGCCGCTTTTGGTGGTGATGGATGTACAGATGCCAGTGCTGGACGGGGTCACGGCTGCTGAAAAAATAGGCAAAGACAATCCGACGCCGATCGTACTGCTGACAGCGACCCACGATAGCGAGACCATTGGGCGGGCCCGCGACGCCGGGGTGATGAGCTATCTGCTTAAGCCGTTTCGTGAAGCAGACCTGCCGCCGGCGATCGATCTGGCGATCCATCATTTTATCGAGATGAATGCGCTGCGTGATGAGGTGGCCGAGCTGAAAGAAACCCTCGAAACCCGTAAACTGATCGAGCGGGCCAAGGGTGTGTTTATTGCCCAGGGACTTTCCGAGCCGGACGCATATCGTAAAATGCAGAAGCTGGCGATGGACAAGAGAAAATCGTTGAAGAATGTGGCAGAAGCAATCCTATTGATGGCGGAGTGATGACTTCAGCGACTCAACAACAGAAACTGTTTCAGGCGCTGATCGATATCGGCAAGGAGCTGGCGTCGATCACCGACCTGGATTATCTGTTAGAGCGGATTCTCGAAATTTCGCGGGATGTGTTCCGTTTTGAAAACGCCATCATCCGTCTGCTGACCGAAGACGGTCAGATGCTGCGCACGGTGGCCTCGTTCGGCTACAGCGCCGCCTCGACCGAACCGCTCTTGCGGGTCGGGCGGGGGGTCATGGGTCGCGTGGCCGGTAGCGGCGAGCCGATGTTGATTGCCGATCTTGCTGAGGCCGACGATTACGTGGCGGGGATCGATGATGCGCGCTCGGAACTGGCGGTTCCGCTGATTGCGCGGGATCGGGTCATCGGAGTGTTCAACGTCGAGAGTCCCGTTCCCGACGCATTTAATCAGATCGATTGTGATGCGCTGCTGACCATGGCCGGACAGGCGGCGATCGCCATCGAAAACGCCCGTCTGTATGATGATCTGCGTGCCATGTCGCGTGCCAACGAAGAGCTTCATCAGGTGAATGACCGCATTCTCCAGAGTGTCAGCCTGGGGATCTACACCGTTGACGATCAGTTACGGATCACCTCGTGGAACAAACGGATGGGGCGAATGAGCGGGCTCGGGGCGCAGCAGGCGCTGGGACGGTCGGTGCTGGAACTGTTTCCGGTCCTTGAAGAAGAAGGGATCGCAGACCGGCTGCGCCGCGTGCTGTCCACCGGTGAGCCGGAGAAATTGCGCCTGTTGCACCGTGGCAAGGCTGGTGGCAACCGTCTGCAGAAGAGGCGATTGACACCGCTGAAAGAGGACGGTGAAACCATCGGTGTGGTTGTTATCGTCGAGGATATTACCGAATTCGAAAACCTGCTCGCGCAGACCATCCAGTCGGAAAAGCTTGCCGAGGTCGGTCGTATGAGCGCCGGCATCGCTCATGAAATCAACAACCCCCTTGCGGTGATCAGTTATGCTGGCCAGCTGTTGCTGCGGGACCCTCACTTTGACGCGGAACAGCGCGAACTGCTGGAACGGATCGACAGTGAGGTGGCGCGGCTCAAAACCCTGACCGGAGGGCTGCTGTCTTTTTCCGGCAATGTCGACGAAACCCGCACGGATGTCGATCTCAATCAGGTGATCGAGGATGTCCTCACCCTGCTCGGCTATGAGCTGAATAAAAAACAGATAGATCTGCAGCGCGATTTCTGTGAGCTGCCGACCATCACCGGTAATAAAAATGCTTTGAAGCAGGTCTTTATCAATCTGATTCTCAATGCCGTACAGGCGATGGAGTCGGCCGGCGAGTTGCGGTTGATCACCCAGACCTATGCCGATGCGGGCGTGAAGGTCAGTGTCTGCGACAACGGTCCCGGCATCCCCGCTGACAGACAGGAAAAGATCTTCGAGCCTTTCTTTACCGCTCGTAAGGATGGTGAAGGAACCGGGCTGGGACTTTATATCTGTCGCAAGATAGTGACCGACCACGGCGGCAGCCTGCGCCTCAAGCGGGATGTCGATGTCGGTTGCTGTTTTGAACTGCTGTTGCCGACGTCCGGTGCTCGAACAGGGGGCACGCTAGCTCAATAAATAGGCAATGTGGCAGCCCTGGCCGACCTTTTTCTTTTAAAAACAGGTCGTTACGGTTTTGGCACAGCTGCTGCAATATTTACGAACTGTCGGCGACGAAGCCGTTCGCTAAGAATCACGGCATCACCAAAAAACAGAAGTGTCAGCCTCCGAAACAAAGGCGTTTCTCTCACGGGCTGTTCAAATGAGCAAAGGCGCTCTGTCCTCCTTCACGGGAGGCAGAGCGCCTTTTATTTTGAAGTTTTTTCTGAATGGACTCTGGAAAGGAGAAACACGGATGAGGAAGATCGAATGCATTATCAAGCCGTTCAAGCTTGACGACGTAAAGTCGGTGCTCACAGACCTCGGGATCAACGGCATGACCGTTAGCGAGGTGCGTGGCTTCGGACGCCAGAAGGGACACGCCGAGCTGTATCGTGGCGCTGAGTATCAGGTTGATTTTATCCCCAAGGTGAAGATCGAGCTGGTCGTGGCCGCTGATATGGTCGCTTCGGTGGTCGAAGCTGTTCAAAAAGAAGCCTGCACGGGCCGTATCGGTGATGGAAAAATTTTCGTCAGCCCGGTTGAGCAGGCCGTCAGGATCCGCACCGGTGAGAGCGGTGAAGATTCCCTGTAGTCGCATCGAATCAAGAAATTTTCAAAATAAGGAGAATGACGATGAAAAAGATAATGTCCCTGATGGCTGCAGGTCTGATGATTCTGCCTTCGCTGGCTTTCGCCGAGGATGCCCCGGTTTCGGAGATGTCCTTTATCCTCAACACCTTTTCGTTTCTGATCATGGGGATTCTGGTCATGTGGATGGCCGCTGGATTCGGCATGCTCGAAGCGGGCCTGGTGCGTTCCAAAAACGTTGCCACCATCTGCCTGAAAAACATTTCCCTGTTCGGCATCGCCGGCATCCTCTTCTACCTGATGGGCTACAACCTGATGTATGCAGGCGTTGACGGCGGCTTCATCGGCTCTTTCGGGCTCTGGGGTGCCGATGACGCGGCGGCACTGGCCGGTGATTATTCCGGCGGATATTCGGCCGCTTCTGACTGGTTCTTCCAGATGGTGTTCTGCGGCGCGGCCTGCTCGGTGGTGTCCGGTTGTGTCGCCGAGCGGATCAAGCTCTGGTCGTTCCTGGCATTCTGTGTTGTCCTCTGTGGTGTGATCTACCCGATTCAGGGTTCCTGGGCCTGGGGCGGCGGTTGGTTGTCCGAGATGGGCTTTGCTGATTATGCCGGTTCGACTCTGGTTCACTCCGTTGGCGGTTGGGCCGCTCTGACAGGTGCCATCATTCTCGGTGCCCGTAAAGGCAAGTACGGCAAGGACGGCCGTGTTAACCCGATGCCCGGTTCCAATATCCCTCTGGCAACTCTCGGTACCTTCATTCTGTGGATGGGTTGGTACGGCTTCAACGGTGGTTCTGTCTTGGCTCTGGGGGATGCAGCGTCCGCAATCGAAATGGGCAACGTTATCGCCAACACCAACCTGGCGGCCTGCGGCGGGATGATCGCTGCAATGATCATGGTTCAGGTTCTTTACCGGAAAGTTGACGTCACTATGGGTCTCAACGGTGCCCTGGCGGGTCTGGTTTCCATTACTGCCGGTCCGGCGACTCCGTCCCTTGGTGCTGCAATCCTGATCGGTGGTGTTGGTGGTGTCCTGGTTGTTCTCGCGGTTCCCTTGTTCGACAAACTGAAGATTGATGATGTTGTCGGTGCCCTCTCGGTTCACCTCGTGTGCGGTATCTGGGGCACCATGGCTGTTCCGTTCACCGACAGTGGAACGAGCTTCATGGTTCAGGGTATCGGTGTTGTTGCCATCGGAGCTTTTGTTGTGATCGCTTCGTCGGTTGTGTGGCTGGTCCTTAAGTTCACCGTCGGCATTCGCGCCAATGAAGAAGACGAGTATCGCGGTCTCGACCTTTCCGAGATCGGTATGGAAGCTTATCCCGACTTCCAGACCATCCACATCGGCGGTGGTTCCGGTATGCCTTCTAATGCAGCGGCCCAGGTTATGACCTCTGCAGCCACCAACCCTGCAAAACAGCACTAATGCGATCCATGTTATCAGCAGGTGGAGCCGGAAACGGCTCCACCTTTTTACAATCGACTTAATCCAAGGAGTTACCAAAAAAATGAAAGCCAAGAACATCTGTGTTGTCCTGCTTGCCCTGCTGGTCTTTGCAGCCAGTATTCTTCCTGCCACCTCTTCTCAGGCCGCCGAGATCGAAGTGACCGGCGATGCTTATGTCACTGTCAACAGCGGCTATGTCTGGCGCGGAACCGACTATACCGGTGATGCCGACTTCGTGATCCAGACCGGAGCCGATCTGTCCGCCAAAGGGTTCACCCTCAGCTGGTGGGGCAACACCAACGGCGACAATATGGAGATGGATGAGGTCGATCTTGTCCTTGATTACTCCACCGATCTGAACGAAATGGTCAGCCTGAGCGTCGGTAACATTCTCTATCAGGTGCCCGGTCCCACGGAATACACCACCAACGAAGCCTATCTGGGCCTCGGTTTCGGCGTACTGCTCGATCCCGCGGTGACTCTCTACTACATGTATGATACGCCCAGCGATGCGGACAAAACCTCCTACCTGGATGCCTCCATTGGTTACGGAATGGATCTCAACGAGAAAACATCCGTATCGGCAGGGCTCTTGGTCGGTATGTACGATTTTGATTTCCTGAATAACCTCGAAGTCAGCATCGCCGCAGATTACGCTGTCAGCGATCAGATCTCGATCAGCCCCGCTGTTCTGTTCTCGACTCCCATGAGTGATGACGCAGAGGATGCAGGTATTGATGATGAGTTCGTCGGTGGGGTGACCGTGACGCTGGCCTTCTAAATATCGGAACCGCTTGTTATTTGTCGTTGCCTCTATTTCAGTCAGTTGGGGACTGTGCCACCCGTTCGCGGGTGGCTTTTTTTTGAGAAAAGTCCACCCGGACAGGTTCTGAAAAAGAATAGATCGGAAAGTTTCCCTTCAATTTGACAGCTCCCGTCTTTCTGACGTACACATATCTGTCTTTAAAAAGCCGTTTTCGTTTTCCGTAGATTGACTTTTTTTGATCTGTTTCGAAAGTGAGAGAAATTCCGAGATGATGAACCTGAAACCTGAAGTTGTTGCCCAGTTGGAACGTGTGCTGAGCTCTGTTGAAATGCTGCTGCCTAAAGCGGTGAAACCGATCGATTGGGAAAATTGTCAGGCGGCCAACTGGCGCAGACATTCGTTTTCCGGGTACCTGGAGCCGGTCAAACTGACCGATTCGACCCGTCTGGATGAATTGCTCGGAGTCGATGAGCAGAAGCAGATCATGATCAACAATACCCGCCAGTTTTTGCGCGGGTTTCCGGCCAATAACGCGCTGCTGTGGGGCTCGCGAGGGACCGGAAAGTCGTCGCTGGTGAAGGCGCTCCTTAACGAATACGGTGATCAGGGGCTACGGGTGATTCAGGTGGAGAAGGAAGACCTGATCTATATCTCTGAAATCTTCTCTGCTGTAGAGGACCAGCCCTATCGATTCATCATGCTCTGTGATGACCTGACCTTTGAGATGGGTGAGCTGTCGTACAAAATGCTGAAGAGCGCTCTGGACGGTTCGGTCTATTCCGCTCCGGAGAATGTTCTGATCTATGTGACATCGAACCGCCGCTATCTGCTGCCCGAATACGAAGGCGACCATCTTGGCGGTAAATACGTGAAGGGTGAATTGCAGCAGAGCGAGATGCAGGAAGAGAAAAGTTCCCTCTCGGACAGATTCGGGCTATGGGTGCCGTTTCATGTCTTTTCTCAGGATCGCTATCTGGAAGCGGTCAAGCTCTGTCTGGAACGCTGGAGCGCGCAGTACAGCCGGGACATCCCCTGGAGTCAGGAATTGGAACAGGCCGCAATAAAATGGTCGCACGAAAAGAGCAAGCGTTGCGGGCGGACCGCGTATCAGTTTTCTAAAAACTGGGTGGGGAAGTACCTCCTGAAATAAGGGTCATTCACGTTTTTGCCGCCACAAAGGAGACAGATGATGACGATCGATTGGGCTTATCTGCGCAAGGGCTGAACGTCTTGTTCCAGGGCTCAGGAGTTTCTTGAGCGAGAGCAGGTGTTTCCCACCGAGGTGGTGGATGCCCGTAAACAGAAGATCGATGCCGACGCCGCCTGGGATCTGCTGAAGGATGCGCATTCTCTGCGGGTTGCCAAGAGGCAAAAGGTGGTGGTTTTTGACCGGGTGATCGACAGTAAGGACGAGGTCTTAAGGCAGGTAATGGGGCCGAGCGGCAATCTGCGGGCACCCACCTATCGCAGCGGTGATGAGGTGATCGTCGGCTTTAATCAGGGATTGTATGAACAGTGGCTTGAGTGATGCAGTATGGGGTATTCTGATTGATGAAAAAGCCCCGGGACGGCCTGCTCCCGGGCATTTTTTTCAGCGCGTGATCAGGTAGGTCCCGGCACCGACCATGATTGCTCCTGCCGAGCGGTTCAGCACCCTTGCGCCTCGCGGTGAGCGAAACAGCCGGCGTGCTGAAGCCGCACCGGCGGCGATCAGCATCAGGCTGGCCATCAGCGCCAGCAGGGTGAGAATCCCGGCGATAGCGATATCGGTGTGGGACAGTGCGGTCAGGTCGATAAAGGTCGGCAGAAAAGCGATATAGAACAGGATCACCTTGGGGTTGGACGCTGAAATCAGAAACCCTTGCAGCAGGCTGAAACGCTTGCCGGGGGCGGTTGCCGTTTCGGCCTGTGCCTGTGGAGCAGGGGTATTCCAGATTTTGAACCCCAGATAGCACAGGTAGATGGCACCGGCAATCCGGACGGCGAGGAACACTTCGTTCCAGTGCTCCGCCAGTGCTGAAAGACCGTAGCAGGCCAGCACCATATAGGCAATGTCGCTGATGACCATACCGAGGGCCAACGGAAAGCAGGCACCGGTTCCCGCTGACAGGGCGCGGGCAAGGATGGCAAAGACGCCGGGTCCGGGGGTGACCCCGAAGATGAAGATGGCAATAAAGAAGGTAATCGCACTTTCTGGTGACACAGACAGACCTTTTTTGCGGTGAGTGGGTGTTGCCAAAAAGAACGGGGCGTCCCGCGTTTGGTGCGGATCACCCCGTTCTTATCAGGTTTTAGCGGCTTGTTTTGCTACAGTTCTTTGGGTCGGCAGACATTGGCGGCATCATGGACCTTAACGCCGCAGTTGGTACAGGCAAAGCGAGGATTTTCAAACATCTTGTCGACTTCGGGATTGCGCTCTGTGGCGGTGAGTTGGCACGCGTGGAGATCGCAGTGTTCTTCAGGGTTGTCGCAGCTGAATTCGGTCATATGTCTCCTCCTCGTGGTTGATACTGTTCGGGGCGAGTTTATGTTTGAAGTATAGCGATAAAGCCGAGGTTCGTGAATAACTCCGTATCTTTTTTTTCATGAGGGCCCCAGATGAGGTACGATAACATCGTTTTGTAGTCCGTGGTACGAGGCCTGTTTTTTTGCATCGAGTGGAGGGATTGTGCATGGAGAGAAGAGCGTTAAAGCCGACGTTGCTGTGTGCCTTGGTGTGTTTCCTGCTTTTTCCGGGTGTCGTTCTGGCTCAGGATGTTTTGTCCCTGCTTGTACCGCCGACCATCTGGATTCATGGTGAGGGGGATACGATGTCGGGGGTTCCAGTAGAGGTCATACGTGAGGCGCTGGGCGATGAGCCGGTGCTGCTCAAAGCTGTCGAGCTGCCCTGGGCGCGCGCTATGGGAAACATGGCCTCGGGGGCGCTGGACGTGATGCCGGTGATTTTCTACACCGAGGAGCGTACCCGAACCATGGAATTTTCACATCCCTACGTCGATATTCCTACGGTGATTGTGGTGCCGAAAGGGAAGGCGTTTCCCTATGAGCGCTTAGAGGATTTGGTCGGGCGCCGTGGTCTTGTCGTCAGGGGTGATAGTATCGATGGCGATTTCGACGCGTTTCGATCCCAGCTTGATTTGATCGAAGTGAATAATTACCAGTCGATTTTTAAGATGCTTGATGCCGGGCGAGCCGATTACGCGGTGGCGGCCAAGTACGCAGTGCTGGTTGAGTCCCTGGCTCATGGGTATCAGGATCAGATCGAAGAGTTGCCGGTGCCGGTGGCGCAGCGGCAACTGCACATCGCCATCTCAAAACGCTCGAAGTTTTTGCCCTATCTCCCTAAGATTAATGCCGTTATTACCCGCTGGCGCTCTGATGGACGGCTTGCGCACAAGGTTGAGCAGACATTGCGTCGTGCTGCGGCTGCTGACTGAGTTGCCCACAGCAATCGAAGGCAAAACTGTGTCTGGTAAGATTATCGGAGCGCTGCCCGGCGCCGATGATTTCGTGCCCCTCTTTGTCAAAGATAACGGGGTCGATTTTGATCAGTTCGTCGAAGCGATCCGTGAAATCGGTCTGTTCTGGGCGGTTCTTAACGAGCCGCCGCCCGGGAGTATCACGCGCAATTGAGATTCGTTGATATCCTTCTGAATTATTAACCTGTTAGGAGCTTTTATGCTGGACCGCCTCTCTTTGAACTATCAGACCCGCCTGTGCGCGGTGATCGGCAATCCGATTTCGCACAGCATGTCGCCGGCGATTCATAACGCTGGCTTCGCTGAACTGGGGCTCGACTTTGCCTATTTCCCCTGCGAGGTCGACGACGTCAAGGCGATGCTGGACGGCATGCGGGCGATGCACAACTTTCGGGGGCTCAGTGTAACGATTCCCCACAAGGTGGCCGCTATGCAGTATGTTGATGAGGTGGTGGCCGCCGATCGTGTGATCGGTTCGATCAATACTATCGTCAAGCAGGACGGTAAGCTCATCGGCATGGGCACCGACGGTCCGGGCGCATTGAAAGCGCTGACCGATGCCGGGGTGGAGCTGTCTGGCAAGGTGGTGCTTATGCTCGGCTGTGGCGGTGCCGCCCGGGCGATCGCATTCACCCTGGCGCAACAGAGTGGCTTGGCTGAGCTGTGCCTGCTCGATATCGACGCGCAGATGCTGCAGGGTCTGGCCTCAGATCTGCGGACCCATACTGATGCGGAGATCTGCGCAGAGACGATGAACGACGGGACATTGGCGGCGGCGATGGCGCGAGCCGACCTGATTGTTCACTGTACCCCGATCGGTATGCACCCCAAAGAGGATGCCACTCTGGTTCCGGCAGAACTGTTCCGTCCGGGACAGGTGGTGTTCGATATCGTCTATAATCCGCTGCAAACCAGGCTGCTGGCCGAAGCCGAAGCGCGGGGATTGAAGACGATCTCCGGTGTCGAGATGTTTATCAATCAGGCTGTGTTGCAGTTTGAGATTTTTACCGGCGGGCCCGCCCCTGAAGAGGTGATGCGCCGGGTGGTGATGGAGCGATTGAATCAATGAACCTTGTTCTGATCGGCTACCGGGGGACCGGCAAGAGCCATGTCGGATTTTTGTTGGGCAAGCAACTTGAAATGAATCTGATCAGCCTTGATGCGGAGATTGTCAAGACCGCGGGGATGGCGATTCCTCAGCTCGTCGAACGGTATGGCTGGGACGACTTTCGTGATCGAGAGACGGCCGAGGTCCATAAGGCCGCGGCGAATGATGGTTTGCTGATCGATTGCGGTGGCGGGGTGATAGAGCGGCCGGAAAATATCGAGATCCTGCGTCAAAACGGCTTGATCTTCTGGTTGAAGGCCTCCTGTGAGACCATCGTCGGACGGATCGAAAACAGTACCGAGCGACCAGCGCTGGTCGATGGCAAAACTTTCACCGAAGAGGTCGCCGAGGTGCTTGAACGCCGCACCCCCAAGTACGCGCAGGCAGCCGACCATCAGATCGACACCGACGGTTCGACGGTTCCTCAAGTGGTTGCGCAGATTGTGGCCCTCTGGAAAAAACGCTAAAGGGCGCGCCAATGGTCTGTGAAAGGGGTATGGGGACGTGATAATCGGATTTGCCGGAAAGGCCGCCGCAGGAAAAACCACCGCCGCACAGTATCTGGCCTCGCGCCTGACGGGCGAGGTGCTGGTTTTGCCGATGGCCAAGGTGTTGCGCGATGAGGTCGAAGCGTTTCTGCGTCAGGCCGGAGCGACGGACGCCGTCCCCCTTGTGTACGGGTGCCAGGACGACAAGGTGCGGGTGTTTTATCTCGATGAGCAGCAGGCGCTGGCGGGTTGCCCCCGTTGGCCCGATTTCGTCGCCGCCCACCGTGACATTCAGGATCGACCGGGCCAGACGGCGATGACGGTTCGCCGCATCCTGCAGTGGTGGGGGACCGAGTACCGCCGTTCTGACAACCCCGACTACTGGACCGACGCCTGGAGTCGTGCTGTGAGGCTGCTCGATCTGAGTGCGGTTCATGTGCTGATCGATGATGTTCGCTTTGTCAACGAGCTCAATGCGGTAAAGGGGCAGGGTGGGTCGATTGTCAAGATCGAGCGCCCGGGATTTAACGGAGCCAACAACCACGCCAGTGAAACCGCCCTGGATGATTATCAGCACTGGGACCGGGTGATCCGTAACGATGGCTCTCTGGAGGATTTTTATCGAAGCGTTGAGGCTGTGCTGCCCTGAGCCTGAACATTTCCCGCGTCGATTTTCTGCAGAATCTCCAAAAACTGATCTTCTGATCCTTCCTGTTTGTATCTTCTCAGCAGCTCGGTGAGCTCCTCTCGGTCCGGCAGAGGGATGTGCCGTGCCAGCTGGTCCGCGAGCTGTGTCCCCCAGAACAGACCCGGTACCAGAGTGGTGAGATTGGCGGCGCGCCGGTGGGTGCTGGCGTTGCTGAAATCGATCAGTGTCACCCGTTGTCCATCGACAAAGGCGTGTTCGGCAACACAGCGCAGCGCCCCGTGGTCGAGGCCGCCACGGTCGAGTGACCGGGCCTGCTCCAGCAGACTGCGTAGTACCCGTTTGACAGTTTGTGCGGGGAGGGTATCTTCCGTGAGCCAGCGGTGGATCGACTTTCCCCGGAGGCGCTCCATCACGAGGATGTTGCTGCTGTGGGCATACAGCTGGGGCCCGACCTCGAGAAGATTAGCGTGCCGCTGCCGTTCTGCTTCGCTGAGCAGGTTCTGGTGCGTACTGTCGCTGCGCCTGATCTTGATCGCCACTGTTTTCTTTTGCCAGCGTCCGCTCACCAGCAGGCCGCAGTAGCCTTTGCCCAACACCGCCATGCCGCTGACCCGTTCCGGGCCGCAGAGTTCGATCCCCTCAACACCCAATTCCCGGAGCTCGCTGAGGCGCTGAGCGCTCCGTTCTCCGCCGGGGAAATTGAGCAGAGTACGGGCGGACGAATCCAGAATATCGTTGATCTCAATGTAGGGTTCGGATCGTAACGGTGCGCCCATGTGGAGGGTCAGTCGGTTGTGTCAGCGCCCGGCTGCGGGGTGCCGATTTGAGTCGAGATCTCCTCGCGGATCTGATCGATCCCCTCATCAAAAGAATCGAATTTCAGCTCTGACCGCCGTGCGGGGAGGGTGTGGCTGTAGAGTGGATCGTAGTAGCGGACCATCAGCTCACGGACCAGTTGCCTCCATTCGCCGCGGTGCAGCAGTGCCAGCAGCTCGTTGACGACCACTTTGCCGAGCCGTTCTTTGAGGGCGAGAATAGGCGACTCAAAGGCATCGCGCAGATCGTTCAGCGCCGGATAGTCGTTAAGGATCACGTCCACCCGATAATCGAGGGGGGCCTCGAGCCACAGGCTGGTTTCGGTCTGCATGGCGTGGTGGAAGCGTTTGGGAACGACCAGCCGGCCGATATGCAGGCTTTCCCCTTCGGTGAGCAGATAGGGTGAGTTACGGAGCTGGTCGAGACGATCCCACAGCAGGGCTTCAAAATATTTCTGTCCCGGTTGCGGTTCGAGACCCAGGGCGCCGAATGCGCTGCCGCGGTGGTTGGCAAGTCCTTCGAGGTCGACGACCGGATAGTTTTCAGTGGCGAGCTGCTGCAGCAGCTGAGTCTTACCGACTCCGGTCATGCCACGCAGCACCAGCACCCGCGACCAGTTTTCCGTTTCAAAATAGGCAGCGACCATGCGTCGGAAAGCTTTATGGCCCCCGACCAGCTGGCGTGCGGGGATCCCCGCCAGGTTGAGAAATGTCGTCACCGCCAGCGAGCGCAGGCCGCCGCGCCAGCAAAAGACAATCACCGGTGGCGCGTCCGGATTGCGGGCTTCGTCGATGCGTTGTAGCAACTGGGGGATCTTCGGTGAAACCAGCTCGATGCCGCGGCGACGGGCGGTCTTTTTGTCGAGCTGCTTGTAGAGAGTGCCGACCTGCGCACGTTCGTCATCATCGAAAATCGGTGCGTTCAGTGCGTCGGGAATCGTGGTTTCGGCAAATTCCGAGGGGCTCCGCACGTCGACCAGCAGCGCGCCACGGCGACGTTGCTCAAGGGCCTGTTGCAGATCGATGGTTGGATGAAGCAGCGGCTGGCTCAAAAGATGACATCCTTTCGGTTCGGGTGCCGCCGTTTCTACCATTTTTGCCGGTGGGCGACAAGGATTCTTGCCCGGTCTGGCGCAGGTCGTGGGACAAATCATGTGATGAGGCAAAGAAAGCCCTTGACCCGCCCGGTCTTTTTCGCTAATGTCCACCTCCGTTGTCGCGGGATAGAGCAGTCTGGTAGCTCGTCGGGCTCATAACCCGGAGGTCGGAGGTTCAAATCCTCCTCCCGCAACCAAAAATGATCAGGGCCTTGCCACTCGTGCAAGGCCCTTTTTGTTTACGGGCTGTTCCTCTCTAGTTCATTTCCTCGCTATCTGCCGCAGAAAATTAGTCAACAGCTGCCGTGATGCGGTCCGATACCTATCTTTGACGTTTTGGAAGGCAGCCAGCGGTTCCGTATCAGCGACCCCGGCCCGCTTGCACCAGTCGGCGATAATGGCTGCATCGACTTCGGGGTGAAACTGCACTCCGTAGGCATTGTTGCAGCGAAAGGCTTGCCCCGGACAGGTCTCGGTATAGGCCAGATGGGTTGCGGCGGGGGGCAGATCGAAGCAGTCGTTGTGCCATTGAACACTGATGAACGGGCTGTCGATCTTTGCGAACAGCGGGTCTCGTTGGCCACCGGCGGTCAGATGAATCGGTGTGGCTCCACGTTCTCCGCGCTGTTTTGACAGCGCCCGTCCGCCGAGGGCGTCGGCCAGCAGCTGCGCGCCGAGGCAGATCGCCAACATGGGGGTTCCCTGTGCGACGATCTGGGGCAGTGCGGCATGACAGCGTTGCAGCAGCGGATGGTCCTGTTTCTGGGCGACCCCCATGTGACCGCCGAGCAGCAGCAGCGCGTCCGCATCGCAGGGCGACAGCGGTGCGCAGCTGTCCGGCGTTAAGACCTCGCTGTCGACCTGCTCTTCCTGTAGCCAGCGGGCGTAGGTGCCGGCGACGACCTCGTGATCGAATTGAACAATAGTGATTTTCACGCTCTCCTCCTGATCGAAATTACCCTGTAGAGGGCAGATCAAACTGCCCAAAAATGCGGTGATGTTGTATGCTTGTATCCGTGCCTTACGCGCTGGTGCGCCCGCGGTCCGGGTGCGCTTTTCATTCCTTCCAAGACCGAGGTCAAATATGAACCCAGCGACAGTATTTAAGGACAACTGCGGTTTCGGCCTGCTGGCCCATATCCACAATCAGCCCAGTCACCAGATGCTGCGCGATGCAATCCGTGCCCTGAGCCGGATGATGCACCGTGGCGCGGTGGCTGCCGACGGAAAAAGTGGCGACGGCAGCGGGCTGCTCTGCGCCATGCCGGTGCGTTTTATGCGCAAGGTTGCTGAGCAGCAAGGGGTCTCCCTGCCTGAGCAGTTTGCCGTCGCGACCCTGTTTCTCAACGAGCGGGAGATCCAGCTGGATGCCTTTCGCGAGCAGTGTGCCCGGAACGACCTGCAGGTGCTGATGGTGCGCGACGTTCCCCTCGAAACGGACGCTCTCGGCGAATACGCCCTCTCGCTGCTGCCGGAGATCGTTCAGGTCTTTGTGGTGCCCGCGGCGCTGATCGCGACCCGTCGCTTCGATGCCCTGATCTATCTGACCCGCAAGGAGATCGAGCATCGCCTGGGCGCTGACGACGGATTTTATGTCCCCAGTTTTTCGCGCACCCTGATCTCCTACAAGGGGTTGGTGATGCCGACCTATATCGATCGGCTGTTTCCCGATCTGCAGGACGCCGATTTTGAAATCTCCTTTGCCATGTTCCACCAGCGGTTTTCCACCAACACCCTGCCGCAGTGGAAGCTGGCCCAGCCGTTACGGACCCTGGCTCACAACGGCGAGATCAACTCGATCAAGGGCAACCGGCTAAAGGCCCTGAACAAATTTACCGATGCCGAGAGCCCGGTGTTTTCCCGGAAGGAGCTGGATCGCGTTCTGCCGATCATGGAAGACGGCGTCAGCGACAGTGCCAATCTCGACAATATGGTGGAGTTTCTGCTCGCCAACGGCGTCGACTATTTCAAGGCGATCCGTTCGCTGATCCCTCCGGCACGCCATAACGTTGCCAACATGCCGGCCAAACTGCGATCTTTCTACGAGTACACCTCTGCGGCGTTTGAACCCTGGGATGGGCCCGCGGCGGTCAGTGTCACCAACGGCCGTTACATCGGCTGCGTTCTTGACCGTAACGGCCTGCGCCCGGCCAAGTATGTCGTCACCACCGACGATCGCTTGCTGATCTCCAGCGAATACGGTGTGCTCGGCACCCCGCCGGAAATGATCCGTGAACGGGGGCGCCTGCAGAGCGGGCAGATGATCGCCGCCGATCTGGAACAGGGGGAGATCTTCTACACCCGCGATATCGATCGCTACCTGATGAATTCGCAGCCTTATATCCCCTGGCTCAACGAAAACACCTACTACTTGCAGGAGTTTATCGAACATCAGTTCGAAGAGCTGGACGATTATCGCTACGACGATCTGGAGGTGTTGCAGCGTTATCACAATGTGACCAGCGAGATCGTTGATCTGGTGGTACGCCCGATGCTGCACGACGGCAAAGAACCGGTCGGTTCCATGGGAGACGATTGTCCGCTGGCAGCTTTTTCTGACACGCAGAGATCATTCAGCGACTTTTTTAAGCAGAAATTTGCCCAGGTGACCAATCCTCCTATCGATCCTTTGCGCGAAAAAGCGGTGATGTCGACCACCATCGGTATCGGCGAAATCGGTAATCCGCTGATCGAAACCAGGGACCGCGCCCGCCGTCTTAAAAGCATTTCGCCGATCCTGTCGCGGGACATCTTCGACGCGCTGCTCTCTTTCGGGGATCCACAGCGACCACGCTATGAAGACTGCTACAAACATGCCACGTTCTTTACCGGCTTCGAGCAGGGGTTGGAAACGGCGCTGAAGCAGCTGGTCGAGCAGGTGGTCGATGCGGTGCGTGATGACGGGGTACGGGTTGTCATTCTCGATGACCGGGTGCTCAGTGCCCAGCAGAAACTGATCCCCATGCCGCTGGCGGTTGGTGCCGCCCAGCAGGGCCTGATCTGCGCCGGTTTGCAGCATCTGGTGTCTATCGTCGCCTGCACGGCCGAGGTTCTCGATCCTCATGCCGCCTGCGTACTGCTCGGCTATGGCACCGTGGCCATCTATCCCTGGCTGCTGTACGCTACCAGTCTGCAGTTGTGTGAGAAGCAAAAGATGAGCGCCAAGGAGATCCGGCTTGCCCTTAAGAACAGCTACAGTGCTCTCACCAAGGGGGTACTGAAGATCATGTCGAAGATGGGGATCAGCACCGTTTCCAGCTATCGCAGCGCCGCCCTGTTTGATGTGATCGGTCTCAGTGAAACCGTGGTTGCCGCCTGTTTCCCCGGGTCGGCAGCCCTGTTGCCGGGGTTGGAGTTGAGCGATATCGAGGCGCGGATCGATGCGGTACATGACAAGCTGTTCCGCAAACGCTATATGAAGCCGATCTATCCTCTTGAGATTGGAGGGTTTTATCGCGACAACCCCGGTTTCGAGTATCACGACTTCGGTGCCAGGGTGGTTACCGCCATGCACCGTTTCACCGCGTCCCGCAGCCGAGAAGACTATCTCGCGTTTCGTGCGTTGATCGACAACCGCGGTCTGCGGTTTATCCGCGACTTTGTGGATTGGAACAGCCCCCGCTCGCCGATCCCGCTGGATCAGGTTGAACCGGTCGAGGCGATCACCCGCCGGTTCGATTCTGCTGCCATGTCCCTCGGCGCATTGTCCCCCGAGGCGCACGAAGCGCTGGCCGAAGCGATGAACATCCTCGGTGGATCCTCCAACAGCGGTGAGGGGGGTGAAGATGCCGCCCGGTTCCGCTCGGTGCGGAACAGCAAGATCAAACAGGTCGCTTCGGGGCGTTTCGGAGTCACCCCCGGCTACCTGCGCAGCGCCGAAGAGATCCAGATCAAACTGGCTCAAGGCGCAAAACCGGGCGAAGGCGGACAGCTGCCGGGTGAAAAGGTGACCCCGCTGATCGCCACTCTGCGCTTTACCATCCCCGGGGTGACGCTGATTTCGCCGCCGCCGCATCACGATATCTATTCCATCGAGGATCTGGCGCAACTGATCTTTGATCTCAAGCAGGTTAATCCGCAAGCGAAGATCAGCGTCAAGCTGGTCTCCAGCGAGGGGGTTGGTACTATCGCTTCAGGGGTTGCCAAGGCTTACGCCGATAAGATCATCATCTCCGGTGGTGACGGCGGTACCGGCGCGGCGCCACTTAGCTCGATCAAGTCGGCGGGAAATCCGTGGGAGCTGGGTCTGACCGAGGCGCACAACAGCCTTAAGGCCAATCACCTGCGAGAACTGGTTGAACTGCAGACCGACGGCGGTTTGAAGATCGGCAAGGATGTGGTGAAGGCGGCGATGTTCGGTGCGGAATATTTTGGATTCGGCACGCCCCTGCTGGTGATCCTCGGTTGTAAGCTGCTGCGGGTGTGCCACCTCAACCGCTGCACCGTCGGAATCGCCACTCAGGACGAAAACCTGCGGGCTCACTATGTCGGCACCGTCGAAAAAGTGGTTGCCTATCTGCGCAATGTTGCTGAGGACGTCCGTGAAATACTGGCACAGCTCGGCTTTCAGAGTTTGGATGAGATTATCGGCCGGACCGATCTGTTGAAAAAAATAGATGATCCACGCGCCGAGAAATTCGATTTTTCGGCCGTGCTGCAGCACATCGACGGGGTCGATACCTGGCAACGTAAAAATATTCCCTTCGATGATAACGCCTTCGAAAAGAGGGTGTTGGACGAGGTGTCTCCGGTGATTCGCAATCCGCAGGAGGAGATCGTTGTTGAGCGCGACATTATCAATACCAACCGTAGCTTCGGCACTCTGATCAGCGGTGAGATCGCTCGCTACTACGGTGACAAGGGGCTTTCCAAGGAGGCGGTTACTATCAAGCTCAACGGTGTGGCCGGACAGTCTTTGGGAGCGTTTCTTGCCCACGGAATGAATATCCTGGTGAGTGGCGTCGCCAACGATTATGTCGGTAAGGGGATGCACGCCGGACGGATTATTGTGACTCCCAAGGTTTATCAGCCCGGTGCTTCGGCGGTGGGCAATACCTGTCTGTACGGTGCGACCGGTGGCAAGCTGTTCGTCGCCGGAACCGCCGGTGAGCGCTTCGCGGTGCGCAACTCCGGAGCGCTGGCGGTGGTGGAGGGCAGTGGCGACCACGCCTGCGAGTACATGACCGGCGGCACCGTGGTGGTGCTGGGCGAGACCGGCATCAACTTCGGTGCCGGGATGACCGGTGGGGTGGCATTCGTCTATGACCGGGACAAACGCTTCATCGACCGCCTCAACCAGGAGCTGGTCGAAGCACGCCGCATCGACGTAGATGATGACAACGAGGGCAAGCTGTACCTCAAGAAGATTCTGAACAGTTTCCACAATTGGACCCGCAGTCTCAAGGCGCGGCAGATATTGGACAATTTCCGTGACGAGTTGGCGTATTTCTGGATGGTTACCCCCAAGGATATGACTGCCCCGCTCAACCCGAAGGAAGGGGATTGATCGCTATGCAGAGTTTTGTCGAGAACAACCGCCGCGAGCCACAGAAGGTCGATTTGACTGAGCGGCTGAAAAATTTTGAAGAGATTTACCGATTTTTTAACAACCGCGATGTGCGTAAACAGGCGGATCGCTGTGTGCAGTGTGGTGACCCGTTCTGCACCTCCATCGGCTGCCCGCTGCAGAACCATATTCCGCAGTGGCTCGAAGCGATCGCAGCGCGGGATCTAGAGCGCGCCTTTCTGCTTTCCAACGAAAGTTCCCCCTACCCAGAAATCTTGGGACGGATCTGTCCGCAAAGCACCCTCTGTGAAGGGGCCTGCACCCTCGATGACGGCTACGGAGCGATTACTATCGGCGCCATCGAAGCGTCGATTACCGATCTGGCCTTCGAGGCCGGGCTGACGATTCCGTTTCCATCGCGTGCCACCGACATGCGGGTTGCCGTGGTCGGCTCAGGACCGGCAGGGATGGCCTGCGCCCATTTTCTGTTGCGGGCCGGAATCGGCGTCGATATGTACGAGCGGGCGAACCGTCCCGGCGGCTTGCTGACCTACGGTATTCCCGGATTCAAGCTTGACAAGGCGATCGTAGAACGTCGCTTCGCCCTCTGGGAAAAGGCCGGCTTGCGGCTTCATCTTAATCAGGAGCTGGGCGGCTCTCTCTCTCTTGAAACGTTGCAGTGCGACTACGATGCCGTCTTTCTCGGATTCGGAGCGACACGGGGCCGCCGTGCCGGTCTCGAAGGCGACCAGCATGAGCAGGTGTTTTTGGCGATGGATTACCTGACCCAGATTCAGCGCCGGGCGTTTTCAGAAAACTGGGATCACCGCTACGATCTGCGCGGCAAGCGGGTTGTGGTGGTCGGTGGTGGCGACACGGCGATGGATTGTCTGCGCACCGCGGTGCGAGACGGCGCCAGCAGTGTGTCCTGCCTGTACCGCCGTGATCAGGACAACATGCCGGGCAGTGTCAAGGAGTTCCACAACGCCATCGAAGAGGGTGTGACATTCCGTTTCAACGAGAGCCCGCAGAGGATTCTCTGTGATGAAAACGGCGACCTGAGCGGGGTGAGTTTGCTGAAAACCGAACTCACCGAGCCGGGTGCTGACGGTCGACGCCAGGTTCGAGAACTGCCGGGCAGTGATCACTGCGTTGCGGCCGATGTCGTTATTCTGGCGCTCGGTTTCGATACCGAAGAGATCCCAGCTTTGAGCGCACTGGGGATAGAAACCGACAGATGGGGGCAGGTCTTGGTCGATGCCCGCACCGGTGCGACCAGTGTTGACGGTGTGTACGCCGGAGGGGATTGCCAACGCGGGGCGGATCTGGCGGTGACGGCGGCGGCCGACGGTCGGCGGTCGGCGCTGGCGATGATGGAGCGTCTGCTCGATTAGAGCCTGGCGACCTGTTCGGCCTGCAGGTTGACTGCGATGATCTTAGAGGTGTGGGGCGCTGTCCGCGTTATTCTGCTGCTGCCAGCGGGCTTCGCATTCCTGAATCCAGGCGATGATTTTGTGGAGTCGAAACGGTTTCTTGATGGTTTTAAAGCCCATCTCGCGGACCTGCGACTCTCGCTCTGTCGAAAATGAAGCGCTCATGACGGCTTTGTTTTCACGGCTGAGCTTGCACCCCCTTTTATCCTGCTCGATAAGGAGGTCGAGGTTTTTTGACTCAGGGAAGCGTGTGTTAACGATAATGGCGTTGGCACAGGGCTTGTGTTGAGGGCACTCGCACCGGTCTGAGGTGTAGGCCGGACAGGAAAAACGGGAGGTGAATCCCTGAACCTCGTACCCCTGCCTTTGAATGACCAGAGTTAAAAGTTCCAGCGTCGGGATGTCATCTTCAAAGACAAAAACACGGAATGAAGCGGACAATACCTTTCCCCCTGTGCGCAAATTTTATACAGAACGAGGATCGCAAACTAACATGGAATGCACTTGTTTGCGAGCTTAATTATCCAAAAAAGCCTTATTTTCTAATGTGTTTGTATTTGTGTAGATTTTTTTGAAAAAAATTCTGAGGATAGTTCATTAGAATTGTTTACAGCGTTTTTGGCTCAGGTACAATCGCGTAATCGAGAAAGCACGGTTGGTTTTCGTAGAATGA
>PKUC01000044.1 GCA_002868865.1 Desulfuromonas sp.
CAATGTGCAGGTATACCGACTTCTGACAGGATTAAACCCGACCGGACTGAACATCGGGATGTTTACCGAAGAAATCGACCAAGTCAGCAGCAACTCCATGAGCTTTAATTCACAGTTTACCGCTGCGAACAAAGAGCTTTTGCTCAGAGAACTCCGCCAAACCTTGAAGATATCGCTGGGTTGAGAGACACGGAAACACAACACCGCACCCGGCAGCTGCACCCAGCAGTTGTTGATGACTGCTTTTCAGCAGAAAACAGGTACCCCCTACAACGAAAGAACTGCCATGTCGACGAATACGACCTTCGATCTAGACCAAATCAAACCGATCAGCTCACGTCTCAGCGATGCAGAAAACAGACTGCGACTGCGGCTGATGAAACAGATTATCGACCTGGGACATCCCGTAGCTGCACCTGAAACCAGCGATACTCGCGATGTCACACCCACCGATATCTTCGAGAATCTGGTCAAAAAGCAGGTGATCATCCTAGACGAGCAACAACGCGCTCAATACGTATACCCGGTTTCAGCGGCCCCGACGGCCCACCGGGTCAAGCTCGCGGATGGGCGATCTTTTCATGCCATGTGTGCTATCGACGCTATGGGATCGACCTTTACCTTGCAACAGGACATCACCATCCACTCACGTTGCAGTCTATGTTCCACTCCCATTTCCCTGAACATCCACAACGGTCAGCTCGATAGGCTGCAGCCACCCACAACCCACGTATTACACGTCGATCTCGAAAAATCCAGGGATTGGGCGGATACCTGTTGAAACGTCATGAACTTCTTCTGTCAGAAGGAGCACTTACAAGCCTATCAAGCAAAGATAAACTTGAGCGATACTGACATATTCTGCCTTGGCGTAAACGAAGGGCTGCAGGTTGCCAAAAAACTTTTCAGTCTGTAAGGGCGCGGACGAGAAAAATCGGGAGATCGGAAGGGAGTACAGTCAGGCGTAAACCTTGAGAAGGTATCCAGCTCAAATCGACCGCTCGCCGGACGATTCGGAGAGGGTTCGTTGGATCGGTTTCAGCAGAAATTTTAGCTCAATCGTTTTTTGTGGATGAGAGAACCATATTTGTTCCGGCTAAGCTGACCGTCCTTCAATGCGGAACTTTTGCTCAAGATAGCGGGAACACCAGGACGCTGCGTAGGTCATGAGGAAATAGAGAACGCCGATAGCCAGGTAAACCTCAAAGGCCCTGAACGTTCTGGTATAAATAAGTTGGCCGACCCTGGTTAGCTCGGTAATGGCGAGTACTGAAACCAGTGTCGTGTCTTTCAGTAAAGATGAAAACGAGTTGACCAGCGGCGGAATGGCAACCGACATCGCTTGAGGGAGAATGATGAGCCGCATCGACTGAAATCTCGACATACCTAGAGCGTAGGCAGCTTCCCGTTGCCCCCTGTCCACGGCATTCAGCGAGCCACGGATAATCTCTGAAATATAGGCGCCGCTATTAAGTCCCAAGCCAATATAGGCTGCGGTCATACTGTCCGTAATAAGTCCAACCGTGGGCAACCCATAGTAAATAAAAAAAAGCTGGGTCAACAAAGGTGTACCCCGGAATATCTCGACATAGGGTGTAAAAAATAGGGAGAGTTTCGGGGAAGATGATCTGGCTATGCCAACGACCGTGCCGATGGCCACCGCGAGCACGAAAGCCCCAAGCGCAATCTTCAAAGTCACCAGAGTGCCTTCCCAGAGAACTGGGAAGGCATCCTGAAGAATCTCGAACCTAAAGTCGATCATATCTGTGGATCAATTGACGTTGAGCCACTTGTCGTAAATAGCCTGATAGGTGCCATCAGACTTGAGATTTGCAAGTGCCCGGTTAATTTCTTGGGTCAACGCATCGGCTCCTTGGGGCAGAACGGCGACGACCTCCGCTTCAGCCAGCGGCTCGCCGACGACCTTGTATGACGGGTCGGCTTTCATCTGGTTGACAGCATAAGCATACCCGACCAGAACAGCATCGATCCGCCCAAATTTCAGATCGGTGAAGGCCTCAGGATTGTAGTTATATTTTTTGATCTCCTTGAAGGTGTCCTTCATCGAATCGGCAAGCTGTTCACTTCCTGATCCCAATTGAACGCCGACAGTTTTTTGTTTGAGGGATTCTTTGCCAGTGATGGCGTTTTCATCTTTCCTGACGACGATGACATCGGGAAGCTTATAGTAAACCTCACTGAAATTGGTGTTCTCGCCGCGCGCTTCTGATTTCGACATGCAGGTAATGAGGGTATCGTATTCACCTTTGTTCAGGCCCGCAAGCAAGCCCTGCCATTCTGCATCGATCAATTTGACATCAACGCCGATTTCCTTGGCAATGGCTTTGGCCAGATCGATATCGAACCCTTCAAACTCGCCGTTTTTTTCGTTCTTTGACTCAAAAGGTGGATACTGGGCGCAGAAACCGACAGTCAGCTCCCCCGCTTTTTTAACCTTTGCCAGCGAATCATCGGCCATAACCGGCCCGCTGAACACAACAACAAGGAACAACAACGACAACAGAAATGAGAGTCGGGTGAAAATAGCTTGGTTCATGATTATCTCCTCGTGTGATTAAAGTGCGAAGCCAACTAAGCTTCTTCATCAATTGCGGTAAAGGGAATGTCAATCTGTTCCTCATCAAGCATGGTCGAGAGGACCTCTATGAAAACGCCTTTTCCAGAGCTGAATAACAGGTTCTCCCGCTGTGCTTCGACGATGCCTTCAACGTTGATCTCACCGCCGGAATACCCCATGCAGGTCCGGGAGACCCCACAATTCGGGCTGCCATCCATACCAATGATGCCGATAAGCTGGTAACCCGCGTTGGCAAAACTCTTGATCTGGGCGATGCTCGGTTTGAGCATCTCTCGACAGCTCTCACGGAAATGGGGCGTGTCATATTGCTCACGGGTCATCCCCCACCGATTGATACCCAGATACACCGTCTCCGGGCAGGGGAGTTGGAGTAGCCCAACACCTTCGGCAACGCTATCGCCAACGGCCTGGGTGTAGACGCCTCCACAACTGGCGAGAGGATAGACCTTGGCATTGGCGTTTAGCAGGCAGTGGCAGACGATTAGAATTTTCTTGCTGCGCTTCACTCTTAATAGTCCTTAGGCATTGAAAATTTTCTGTTCAACATCGTGCGATATGAAAACTTGTTAATAAGTTTGATTTTCCTACCAACACCGCACCTGCCTTCACAAAAGCCTTTTCAGCAACGGTGCTTTATTCCGAAGCAATCAATGAAGAAAATTGCTGTGTTTTTATAGATGAGTTTGTGCGATCAGTCCAATTGGTAAAATCGATATAAGCGATAGCGCCTATCGCAAATCCCTATTAGACAGTTCTAGTGGGACGGCAAGATGAGGTCGTTCAGGGTAGTGCGACAGAGGGTTTGAGAGCATTTCAAAAATCAGGATTTCAATTTTTGCTGAGAAAGAAGCGACCCTGGCAGCCAGGGAAAAGAAACTCTGACAGTTAGTGAGAGGACCTAGCTGGCTGGAGGCGATTCACTGCCTTGGCGTAAACGAAGGGCTGCAGGTTGCCAAAAAACTTTTCAGTCTGTAAGGGCGAGGACGAGAAAAATCGGGATATCAGAAGGGAGTACGGCCAGGCGTAAACGTTGAGAAGGTATCCAGCTTCAAAACTACCGCTCTCCAAACGCCTCTGACAGTGTTTTATTGACCGGCTTCAGCAGAAACTTCATCAGCGAACGCTCACCGGTCTTGATGTCCAGTTGCGCCGTCATTCCGGGGAGAATGTCGATCTGTTTTCCGGTTGTCGTTACGACAGGGTTCGTTTTCGTTGCAACGCGTACGCGGTAGTAGATTTCCTCTCCCCTTGCCGTTTTTTCCTTCAGGGTGTCGGCACTGACATACACGACCTCACCCTTGACCCCACCGAAGATCGTATAGTCGAAGGGATCGAAACGGATGGTGGCCTCCAGGCCGCTGCGGACCTGAGCGATATCCGAGGGGCGGACTTTCGACTCGACGATGAGCTGGTCGTTGATCGGAATGATCTGCATCAGTTCTTCCCCGGCCCGCAGCACTCCGCCGACAGTCGTCACCCGGATGTTCTTGACAATGCCGGGAACCGACGCAGTAAAGACACTGTCGGCCAGCTGTTGCTTGCGCTGGGCGAGGATCTGTTCATTCTGGGCGATCTTGTCTTCGACGCTGGTCAGTTCGTTTTGCGCATCTTCCAGAAACTTGTTCTTTCGGTTGACCAGTTTCGCCTCGGCATCGTTCAAGGCCCGCTCCACGCGGATCACCTCGGAACGATTCACATCCCCCGACCGGGAAAGTTCCTGAACCAGTTTTGCCTCTTCTCCGGCCAGATCGGCAGCCACCAGGAGGGTTCGGAGTTCTTCGGCCAGCCCCTCGCGCCGCTGCCTGAAAAGCGCCTTTTCAACCTGGGCGATTTCGGGAAAATCGAGGACATCCTGGGGAAAGGTCAGGTCCTGCGATTCGGTCACTTCTGCCTGCAGGCGGTTGGTCTTCGCTTTCAGGGCCGACAAGCGCGCTTCAATCTCCAGCACGGCCGCGCCGACCTTGGTCTGGTCCAGGCGGGCAAGGACCTGTCCGGCCTCGACCCTGTCCCCCTCCTTGATGCCAAGCTCCATCAGAACCCCGCCGTCAACCGCCTGGATAATCTGCAC
This sequence comes from Desulfuromonas sp., assembly GCA_002868865.1. Taxonomy (GTDB): domain Bacteria; phylum Desulfobacterota; class Desulfuromonadia; order Desulfuromonadales; family Geopsychrobacteraceae; genus BM509. Next base: position 4,668 of record PKUC01000044.1, read on the forward strand.
CCGACTGCTGGCAATCACCTCGCCATGGGCGCGGGCGACTTCGTCGATATTAAATCTGAGCGCCCAATAAACAAAGGCGACCAGACCCAGAAACAGGATCAGCAGTACGATCGAATAGTGGCGCAGATGAAACGTTTCCAGACGGGTTAAATCTGTGTTTTCATCGCCACAGGAGTTAAATGACATTGGCCGGCCCTTTCTGCTCACCAGGGAAAATGATCGTTCTGGGGCTAGGAGCACCTTCTGGGGCAGCCTCAGCAACTCTCTGCCGATGTCCAGCCTTGATTCTGGCGATAACGGCTTCCGGCGTGCCATCAGCAGCAACCTGACCTTGCTGCATCACAATCATGCGGGTCGCCAGTTTTGCTGCCAGCATCGGCTTATGGGTCGAAATCAAAAGAATATCGTCCTTTTGAACATAGTCCTGCAAGGCAGAGAAAATCTGTGCTTCAGACTCATTGTCCAGAGAGGAGGATGGTTCATCCAGCAGCCAAACCTTTGGTCTAGCCAGAAAGGTCCGGGCCAGACCGACCAGCTGCCGCTGCCCTCCCGATAAACCTTCCCCCCCTTCGCTGATCTCCAGATCGAGACTGCGGGGATTTTCAGCAGCGATCCGGTCGATCCCCAGGCGGTTGCAGATATTCAACAATTCGGAATCACTGACCGCACCAGAGAGAGTGAGATTGCTGCGCAGGGTGCCTCTAAACAGGTGCACCGTCTGCGGTAGGTAGCCGATCTGATCGGCAATGATGTTCGGATCAACCTCCCAGAGGTCTGCATGACCCAGACGCACACGGCCCTCGTTCGGCTTGTAAATCCCGGTCAGCACTTTCAACAGTGTCGATTTGCCAGAACCGATCGGGCCGAGGATCGCTACCCGCTCCCCGGCGCTGAAACTCAATTTGGCGATTTTCAACTGCTGTATCGGCGAATTGGGGTAAGAAAAACTGACGCCTTCAAGCTCAAGCTTTTTCGGTGATTCATCTGGCATCAGCAGGGCTTGATCTGCTTGTCGCTCGGTATCCAGCACCAGAATCCTGTTGACCATTTGCAACGCCTGAGAAACGTTTTGCCACTGCGACAGGTATTGCACGCTTTGGGCGATCGGAGCAATCACCCGGCCACCAAGGATGCTGCAGGCGATCAGCCCCCCCATGGTCAGATAACCAGACTCGATCTGGCCAACACCGACCACCATGGCACTGATGTAAGCCAGGCTCGACAGGCTTCCGGTGGTGACATTGGTAGAGTTACTGACCGCTTTCTGTTTGACATTGTAGCTGGCAATGCTTTTGGTGATTTCCTGCCATTCTTCGCCAAAACGCCAGGTCGCGTTACAGGCCCGAATCGACTCAGTGCCGCGAATCGCATCGACCAACAGGCCCTGGCGCTCATTCGAACGGATCATCTGCTGTCGCAGCAATCGTCGCAAACGCAATTGGGAAACCAAGCCGAGACCGGCAGCAATCGGCAGTAGCGTCAGGTACACCCAACCGACATGGCCACCAATGAGGGCAATAAAGGCGATAAACATCAACGCGAACGGCATATCGACCAGGGCGAAGATCACCCCGGAAGAGAAGAACTGCCGGACCGAATCGAGACCGCCTACTTGGGCAGCCAGAGTTCCCAACTGCTGGGGGCGTAGATCCAGTCGCAATTGCATGATGTGTTCAAATACATGCTGGGAAACTGCCTTGTCGACTGCACAGGAAAGACTGTCGAGAATCCGTGCCCGCACGGTTTTCAACAACCAGTCGAGGCAAAGCACGATAGCCATGCCGACAACCAGGGTCCAGAGGGTGGCATAGGCCAGGGTTGGCACAACCCGGTCGTAAACCTGCATGGCAAAGACCGAAGTTCCAATCGCCAGAACGTTGATAATCAGGGTTGCGATCACGACATCGAACAGCCAACGCTTATTGCGGAACAATTCCCGCAGCACTAGGCTGCGCGACGGGTTTACACGGTCGAAACTGCCAATCTCGGCATGATCTTTACCGGGCTGGTTGAGCCAGAGAACTGTCGCCTGTTGCAACTCTTCAGCACTGCACCTGGATTGCACCTGCTCGGAATTGGTCAACAGCAGATTATCCGCGTTTTTTTCCAGCAGCTGCCATTGGTTTTGGTGAAACACCAAGACCGGTAAGCGGCGCAGATCGAAGCGCATGAAACGTAACCGAACTACCTGTATCCCTCGGATTTTCAGATGTTTGAAAATAGCCGAAATATGCTGGGCTGGTGGCAGGTTCTCTTCTGCTTGTTCAATTTGGGCACAAGCTGAGTTTAAGGCACCGGTTTGTACAGAAATACGCAGCCGTTCAAGCAACAGCTTTAAAATCGAAGCAGGCGGGGGGGAACTCATTAGGGAGCTCGGACCAGAAGCGGATATATCAGTCATTTTCATTTGCAGTCTCTTTACTCATTCTAAGGCTCAATCGACAATAACGGGATAGATACCAGCCATCCCATCCAAACCGCCAATCAAGGCTGCGATCCGCAAGTTCAAGTCAAACCGAGCACTGTCAGCCTGTGCCAACTGCAGTCGTTGTTCGGTCAGCTCTCGCTGAATATTCAGCACTTCTAACCAGGTTTTCCGGCCCGAATCATACTGCCGATAAAAAGACTCGCGGGTTTCCTGAACTGCATCGACAGAGGCCCGCTGCGCCCGTTTCACCCGTTCCTGCAGAGCCAGATTGGTCAGCAAACTGGTAATACGTAGTGCCACATCATTGCGGGTCATTTGCAAATCCTGCCGCGCCACATCAACCTGTGATGAGGCTGATTTTACCCGGCTGATAATACCCAGGCCAATACCTTCCAAACTGCCTTCCAACCGCAGTCCCACTCTTGTTTTGTCTGTTGCTGAAGAATCGAAGAAATCCCATTCCGCTTCTGCGTAAAGGGTTGGGGTTGAAGCGATCTTTTCAAGCGCAACGTTGTATTTGGCTACCTTAATCTCAGCTTTTTTCACCCGAATATCAGCGTGATATTTATCAGCCAGCGCCCCGATTGAGCCACGTTCCGGCAAGAGCACGGACGCGAAATTCGGTGGTTGGTCGAGTGTCATGCTCACCCGGGTCAACGATTCCAGTTCGGCAATGGCAACCTGCAACTCCCCGGCAATCCGTTCCCGTTGTGATTTGGCTTGAGTTAAGCGTGAGAACGCTAGGCGGGCATCGGTTTCGGACGCCAGTTGTCCCACCTGACGACGCTCGATCCGTTCAAACAGTTTCTGGTGCTCACCGATGTTTTCTTCGGCCACCTGTAGCCGTTGCTGCACTCCGCGCACCTGGGCATAGGCTACAGCGGTCTGCTCCAGAACCTGCCGTTGCACCTGCAGCAACTTTAGCTGTTCGATTCCCTGTTGCGCTTTCGCGACCACAATCGGAGTATCGATTTTGCCAAACGCCCACAACGGTTGCCGGACCCGCAAAGAGCCGTACTGATTGCCATCATCCTGGGCACTCACCTGTCCCGACATATTCGGATAACGACCAGATTTGGCCGTATCGATACGATAGCCCTGGGCTTGCATTTCCGCCAGTTTGCCTTTGATGGCAGGGTGGTTGTTCATTGCTGCCTTAAGGGCAGAGGTCAGCTCGATTTCAACCTGATCCGCCACAGCGACTGACACGCTGAAAAGCAATAACAAAACACTTACAAAAAACAAAAATCTTCGCATTCCTATTCATGCCTTATAGCAATCAGAACTTACCCGAAACCTGGAAAATAAAATCTTGTTTTCCAGCATTTCATTCAGATTATCAACAGCTAGAGCACCAGAAACTACCACACTTGCCATTCACAGACGGTTTGACGTTGTACTTCACTCCTGGTCGTCGCTCCTCTTCGCGCCGGAAAGGGAAAAGGAGAGGCTTAAGGCGCATTTTCAATGCAACTTAAGGCCTCCAGTCACTCCCGGTTATCAGAAGAGATCGTCAGAGATTTGCTATAGGCCTGCCCGGCCTCGTCGATCCGGTCAAGAGCCGGCAGGCGGCCCGAAAGGTCGCCATATGCAGAACCCCTCCCGCACCATTTGAATTGCTCTATGGCCTCATGGAGGCGGCCCTCTTGATAGACCAAGCATGCCGGAATGGAGGGGGTTTTCATGTAAAATCGCTTCGAAACAACGTCAAGCATCGGCTGGATTGCCTTCTTCCTTCATCTCTATTCCGAACGGAAGCTCCGGTGGCAGATCCATCTCTTCCTCGAAACAAGCTCGCCCCTCCTTCAACGCTCGCTCCAGAGGAGCGAGCTCTTTCTCATAGCGCCGCCACTTCTCTTTGGACGTTTTGTAGATCGGCTGCCGCACCTGCCAGGCGCTGGCAGTCTTCACCGGCCTGTCCAGCTCCCGATGCGAGAGGACCCTCTCGTCCCACTCCAGCCCCATATGAGCAAGTATCTTCCTAGTGACGGCCTCGGGCTCCTCCACGAGACTCTCGTAGCGGACATCGAGGATACGCCCCGGCAACACCCTGTGCCAGTGTCGCATAAGGCTCTGATAGTCGGCGATGTGATGGCCGAGGTCTTCAAGGTCGTAGGCAAACCCCATTCCAGCGAATTTGGCCTTGAAATCAGTAAAAAAATTAGAGAGAGCCACATCCCTTGGGTCTCTGACGCAATGAATGATGGTCGCTTCTGAAAACAGGAGATGAATGAGGCCGATATTGCAGAAGTTATGAGGCAGCTTGTCAATAACAAAATCCCTACCCTGTCCCAGGGTACGGAGATGGGCAAGGCAATAATCTGCCATACGAAGGGCCTCAACTTCGCTCAGTTGTTCGATGCACTCGGGATACGACCTGTTACTGCCATGAAGTACTTCCCACATGGTCAGGCTGTGGCACCAGGCAGGTATGTGGCCCAGCTCGCCGGCTCCGAATATCCTGGGATGAGATGCAAGGATCTGTTCCACCAGGGTGGTGCCTGATCTGGGCATGCCGAGAACGAAAATCGGGAGCGGAGACTGATTGCCAAAACCGCGGCGGCTGGCAAAAAAGTCTTGGCTGAACTGCCTGATAATTCGGTTCGTTTTCGTACGGTTTTCCCCGGGATCATAGGGAATGAACTTGCGGGTCGCCTCATTTGCCTGCCGGGCAAACTCGAAAGCTCTCTGGTACTCTTTCCGGTGTTCCCAAGCCCTGGCCAGGCTAAACATCAGGGAGGGGCTGACAGAACCGACCAGGCTCGGCCGCAGAGCTGCTTTTTCGATTTCATCCAGCTGGGCCGGATCTTCCGGAAATTTTCTGCTGCCGATCAGGGCCGCTCGCCCGGCCAAGGGGGCATGTTCGGCGACTTTTTCAAAACAGGCCACGGCCTCCTCGATACGGCCGGTCTGAATCTGCTGGTGGCCCAACCCCAGAAGCGCCGGCAGGCATCGGTCCTGCAGGCCAAGGGCCTGACGGTATCTGGCTATAGCCTCTTCAGTCTTGCCCTGCTCGGCCTCCACTTCCGCCATGACACTCATTGCATGAGCCTGAGCCTGCTCACTTTCATCAGCGGCCAACTCGACAGCCCGGAAAGCAGCCTTCTCCGCCAGACCGATCCGGTTGCAGTGCAAATAGGCCTTGGCCAATTCAATGCAGATGATCAGATTTTCGGGTTCCTGGTTCGCCGCCTGCTCTAGGTTATGGACCGCCTCGGCAAAATGGCCCTGGATACTAGCCAACTCGGCGAGTTTTTTCCTGAGCTGGACATTGGTCGGCTCAAGGGTAAGGGCCTTATGAAGGTAGAATACCGCGTCCTGGTGCCTGTCGCGTCCTGCCGCAATCAGGGCACTAAGCTTCAGGGTACGGATATGTTCCGAGCCGGTCTCAACGATCTCCCGGACAATCGCCTCAGCCTCTTCCAACCGATTCAGGGATATCAAGGCTTCGACCCTGATATCCTGTGCCATGGTTGCGATCTTTGTATCCGGATTTTCGAGGTTCTCCAAATAATCCAGCGCCTCAGCCGGACGGTTGAGCCGAACCAGAACCCGAGAAAGGTTAGCCTGAATTTTCGGCTCACCGCGGTTGAGTCGATCCGCTTTGCTGAAGGCCTGCAAGGAGTTGTGATAACGGCCGAGAAGGGCCTGAGCTATGCCGAGGCGCATTTGGGCCAGCCAGTCATCCGGAGTGCGCCTGATTGCCTCGATGAGCATTTCCACGGCCCGGTCTGGCTGTTCCAGAAGGAGGTAACCGCCACCTGCGTCGATGCAGGCGGCGGTATCGGCAGGCGGCCCACTTCCTGCGGCGCGATCAAGCAGCTCGCTGCCTTCCTGTCGCCTACCCTGTCGAATGAGATTCAAGGCCAGGTTGATGATGTGAACCGCTCGTTTCCTCTCCTGCATGATCACTCGTAGATAAAATCGGACAGAGTAAGAGTACTGGGCAGGTCATGAGCCAGTTGCGGCGTCGATGTCCCAACGGGAGGCACCCCTCCGGTGACGAAAATATCCATTGCGGTGGATCCGACGCTGGTCGTGTGATAGGCGATTCCACTAAAATTCATGGAGGCGTTCATGGCGGGGGTATAGAACAATAAGGCGCCCGGAGTGGAGGTGGGGGTATGAACCAACCAAGGGTGAACGCCGTTATAGATATTGGAAGCTGCCAGGTCGATCTTGTCGATCCCCTGTTCGAACCCTGAAAGACCTGCGTCAAAAACGCCATCCCAGACAATGACATCCTCCACACCGGCAGTGAGTTCAGCGGAATAATCGCGGCTTTCGGTAATGAGAATATTTCCGGCGCCCACTGCCTCGGTCGTAAAACTCCAGGTCGTGGTGTCGGAGATCCCGGCGAAATCGTTCCCCGAAGCGTCTTCGAGGGCGGTGGCGGCCATCTTGACGTAATATTCGGTCCCCCCCGCCAGGTCGTCGGTGGGATTGATGGTGAGGGTGGCGCCGGATACCGACACCTGGCCGCCGTCGGTTACGTCGATGGTCGCAATGACCGAGTCGTCGGAGGCCTTGTGAATCGTGATGTTGCCGGTCCCGATGCTCACGTTCTGATCGAATGTAAGCACCAGATTGGCATCAACCGCCACCGCCGCTGCGTCGGCGGCGGGAGAAAGGTTGGAGACCTCTGGGCTGTTGGCGTCGATTGCATCCGAGCCCTGGTTGATCGCCGTGTTGTAAACGGTGCTGGTATTACCTGCGGCATCATCGATGGTGAGGCTCACGGGGATATCGCCCCCCGCAGCCACGTCCGTCCCCCCTTCAGTTACGGTGAACTCGGCGGTGTAGGTGCTGTTGTTGATCTTGGTGAAATTGCCGAGGGCGAAGCCGCCGACGGTGCCGACGAGGTTCGTGTGGGGGACGCCGTTGTCGCTGCCCACGGTGAGAGTCACGGTCACCGTGTCGCCGACGTTCATGGCGGCGTCGGGGATGCTGACGGCGGTGATCGTCGGGCNTAGGCGGCGCTGGTGTTCCCGCCGGCATCGTCGATGGTGACGCTGACGGGGATGTCGTCCCAGTCGGGCACGTCCAGACCCCCTTCTAACACGATGAACTCGGCGGTGTAGGTGGTGTTGTCGGTCCTGGCGAGATTGACGAGGTCGAAGCCGCCGACGGTGCCGACGAGATTGGTGTAGGGGCTGCCGCCGTCGTCGACGACACTGAGGGTCACCGTCACCGTGTCGCCGATCTTCATGGTCGAGTTAGGGATCGAGACGGCGGTGATCGGCTGCGGTTTCACCGTGATGTCGAAAGTCCCCGTGGCGGGCCCGGCGCCTTCGTGGTCGACCAGACTGAAGGAGAAGCTGTCCGAGGTCGTCGCGCTCCCGTCGTGCACGTAGACCAAGGTTCCGTCCCAGATATCCATCTCGGTGAAGGTGGTGATAGCGACGTCCGGATTCGTCGTCAGTTCGAGTTGCCCGTTGGCGAGGCCGCTCTCAACGGTGAATATCAGAGCGGTTCCGTTGTCGTCCTCGTCGGCGGCATCGAGTATCGTGGAGAGGATCTTCACTGAGCCCCCTTCGCCCACCGTAGCGCCCTCGTTCACGGCCACCGTCGGAGCGTCGTTTGTCGGGGTCACCGTGAGGTCGAATGTATCCGAGACCTGGAGCTCTCCGTCGGAGAGAGTGAAGTCGAAGCTGTCCGAGTGGTTATTGAGCGTTCCGGTTCCGTCGTGCACGAAGATCAGGCGGCCTTCGTCGATGTCGTCCTGGGTGAAGGCGGTAATCGCCACCCCGGGATCGGTGGTCAGCTCAAGCTGCCCTTCGGCCGGGTCGCCCGTCACCGTGTAGGTCAGGTCGGTCCCGCTGTCGTCGGGGTCTGCCGCCCTCATCATCGTATTGTCGATCACCAGCTGCCCCCCTTCGGCCACGGTGGCGCCGGGGCTGGTGACCGTCGGAGCGTCGTTTATGGGGGTGATCGTCAGATTGAAGGTCCCGGTGACGTCTCCCGCGCCGTCTTCGTCCCCGTCGGAGAGAGTGAAGGTGAAGGAGTCCGAGGAGGTCTCGCTGCCGTCGTGGTTGTAGTACAGCTTCCCGTTGTCGATATCGGCCTGGGTAAAGGTCGTGGCAACCCAGCTCGAAAAGCCCGAGTAAATCCTCAATTCCCCGTGCTCCGGCGCCATATTCACCGTGTAGGTCAGGCCGGTTCCGTCGTCGTCGGGGTCGCCTTCTTTAAGCAGCGTGTTGAGGATCTGGACGCTTTGCTGTTCCCCCGTGCTGCCGCCCGTGTTCACGGCAACCGTTGGGGCCTCGTTGACGTCGGTGAGGTTGACGTCGAAGGTCACCTCTGCGGAGTCGCTGACGCCGTCGTTTGCCGTCACCCCGAGAGTATAGCTTTTTGTGGCGCTTTCGTAGTCAAGAACGGCAGCACCCGCAGTGGTGAGGGTGACCGCGCCGGTGGAGGAATCGATGGCGAAGAGGGCGTTGCCGGAGCCGTCATTCGGGACGGTGCTCAGACTGTAAGTGACGGTTCCGACCGTGTCGGCGTCGGATGCGCCTGCGGTGACGATGGCAGCGCCCGCTGTCGCGTTCTCGGCCAGACTCTGGTCGGTTATCGCGTCTACGACCGGGGCGGTGTCGTTGAGGTCATCAACGCCAATGGTAAACGCCTCGCTGTAGCTCAGCGCGCCGTCTGTGGAGGTGATCCGGATGGCGTAGCTCGGCTTGCTCTCGAAGTCGAGTGTCACCCCCTTCCTGACATATAGCTCGTCGCCGAC
>PKUC01000066.1 GCA_002868865.1 Desulfuromonas sp.
CTCCTGGGCACCGACCGCGGCACAGGTTGGAACCTACACCGTTACATTCACTGTCAGCGATGGCAGTTTGACCGACACCGAAACGGTTGAAATTACGGTGAGTGCTGCCGCACCGGTCGACAGTGATGGGGATGGTGTTGTTGATAGTGCCGATCCGTTTCCCGCAGATTCATCGGAATGGCAGGACAGTGACCTGGATGGTATCGGCAACAATGCGGACCTCGACGATGACAACGATGGCGTCAGCGATACGGAAGACAGTGCTCCACTGGATGCAGCGATCAGTCTGTGGACCATCAGTGCGTCTGCGGGTGCTGGGGGGGCGATCTCTCCGGCGGGTGATATCTTCAAGGCCTACGGAACCTCGCAGTCCTACGTTGTCGTTCCGGAAACCGGTTACGGCATCAGTGATGTGTTAATTGATGGCCTTTCTATTGGAGCGGCCGATGCGTATCTGTTTGCTGAAATTCAGAACCACCACAGCATCGAAGCCATATTTGAAATGCTTCCGGCGGGTTTGAGCCTACCTGTCGGGCCGGGACTGCCGGGTATTGACCGTGTCGACGGTGGTGCCGATGACACCAACCTTGTGGACGGCAGTCCCAAGGCCGATCTTGAGTATCTCTTTCAGGTGACTCTGCAGGATTATTCCGGTGCTGACGTGCCGCAGGTGTATCTGGTGCTGAATGGTTATGCCCAGCGGATGGTGTTAACCAGTGGGGCGCCGGAGACCGGCGCGCTGTTCTCTTACAAGACGCGTCTCGGGCCGTTGGAAGACCATCTGTTCCATTACGAAACCAGAGATGAGTATGGCAATGTTCTGGAGCGCCTGCCGATCGATGATGATTTGGCTGGTCCGCGTGTTGAGCTGATGGAAGGGCGCAATCTGGTGGGTGTTCCGGGGAATATTGCAGCTGAATATTTGATCGCGAACGAAACTCTCGGGACCTCGCGGGCATACCGCTGGATTCCGAGTGAACGCAGCAACGGCAGTTATGAGCGCGTCGACAGCGGCGGGGCGGTTGTTCCGGGGGAAGGCTACGTGATACGCCGTTCAGATCCGTACCTCCCGCTTCTGGCTGGTTTTGGTGAGATTGAGGAAGACGTTTACGAGATCGAAGTCAGCACCGGGTGGAATCTGATCGCAAACCCGTTTTCCGGCAATGTGAATCTGTCTGATATTCTGGTCGAGATTGGGTCATCCGGTGAGCCGCCTCTGCTATGGGCCGATGCGGTGTCCGCCGCTCAGGTTGTCGATGGCATGTATTACTACAGTGGAAAAGAATGGGGGAACAGGAATGTCTTTGAGGCTGACTCTGCCGACAATAAGGCCGTTCTGACTCCCCGGATCGGTTACTGGATCTACGTGAACGCCGCAGACGAGTCGGTCTCACTGATTGTTCCGAAGCCGATCAATTAAAGAGCGATCAACTAAAGAGGTGTGTTTATGAGTCTATTTCAGTGGTTGACAAGAGGGTGTTGTGTTGCCCTGTTACTGTTCCTCGTCGCCTGTGGTGGCGGCGGGGACGACTCCACCGGTGGTTCGGTGGTGACGGATGCTTCGCAGGGTAGGTCGCCGGTGGATGGTGCCGCGCCGAGGTTGCTGAGCCAGAGTCCTGCACAGGGGGCGTTGTCGTCGGTTGCGTCTGTTGTTGCCGTCCGCTTTGATGAGCAGGTGACCGAAGTTGCAGCCGATCAGTTCAGCTTGATGGGTCCCGATGGCCCGGTCTCTGGTGAAATCGAACCCCATGAGGACGGCAAAGGCTTCGATTTTCTGCCAGACGATTACCTGAAGGCGTACTCCACCTATCGGGTGGTGCTGACAGATGTTGAGGACCTTGCGGGGAACCCCCTGGAACCGATCGGGGATTGGACGTTTGTGACCGGATTTGATCAGCTGCCGCCAGAGCTTCCTGAGTTCGATTAGCGGCAGCGGTCCGGTGCGGTTTCCGGGGCTTGGATGTCAGTTTCTAAGCCCTGTGGTGAGATCTTCGGGGGCATTTAAGGTCGATTCTTTTTCGATGGTTCTGAGCATGTTGCCGATGACCAGATACAGTTCGTAGAGACTTTCGATATCGACTAGAGTGGTGCTGTCGCGGAAACCGTGCAGGTTGCCGAACGGCAACAGAAAGTTGGTGATAAAGTCAGAGGAGGATTCCACGATTCCGCAGGAGCTGAAGTTGACTGTCGGGATCGACAGTGTGCCGGGAAGCCAGCTTCTCTGCGGCAGCAGGCCGCCGACAAAATTCAACTGAAGCCCGTATGAAAAGTCGGATGCAGTGCTCATCTGTTGAAACGGTAGATAGTCGGATGTCGAGGATATCGGATAACGATCGTGGTTAAGTTCGATTCGCAACCGTTGGGCTGCCGCTGCCGCCTGATAGCTGAGTTGCGGGTCGGATACGCCGTTGGTGATGCAGTTGTTCTTGTCGCGGACACCGACGGTATCGACATTGATGGCGAATGCGATGGCTGCTCTGTCTTCTGCGGGCAGGCGGGCGACGTGGACGCGGCTGCCGCGGAGCCCGGTTTCTTCGGAGCCGGCAAACAGAAAACGGTAGGTGTAATAGTTGTCCTGCTGGCTGAGTTTTGTGGCGAGTTCGAGGATGACAGCGACACCAGTGGCATTGTCCAGGGCCCCGTCAGAAAAATAGATCGGTGAGATCAGGGTGTCGAGAACGCCGTTCAGCATCAGACTGGTAAAGGAGAGCGGTGTTGCATCGGTCTTATCGTAGTGAGCGACGAGATAGACGATCTGTTCGCTTTGCCCGGGGATTTCGATAATCAGGTTCTGCTGCAGGCTGTACCAGTCGATATGCTGTTTGGTGAGGTATTGAGACAGCCCCTTCGCGACAATCCGTTCTTTCAGTGCTGCCAGACGGCCGATGTTGCCACCGCCGTTGGCCAGTTCTCCCACCGTTGCTTGCAGGCTTTCCGCTTTCTTTTCGATTTCGCAGTCGCTGCGCAGATGGTCCTGAATCGGTGGTGCTGCAATCTGACATCCGCCCAGAAAAAACAGCAACAAAACAAAGGTTGCCGGCCAGCGTAGCGCTCGGGAAGATTGGGTCATATGGGGCTATGTCCAGTAAGGCGCTCGCGCGGGGAGAGCTCAAAAGGGGGAGAAAAATATCTACACAGATACATGCAAGAATCTGTCCCTGATATTAGAAAAATTTGAAAAATGGAATAAGTCATAGCTGCTCAGGGAGAGGGAACTCATATTTTATATATTATAATCATTTGGTTATATTGATTGGGACCGTAGTGGGTTTTTTGGCGCGGGGCTTGATGAACATTTTTTCGGCACAACCACAAGGGGAGAAGTTGGGGCGTATCGCCCTGCCCACCCGGTACCAACCGGTAGTGCGGGGCGATACGCCCCAACTGCGAGCAATGCTGTGGTTAAGAATATGTGCGATTTTCCTGTTCCTGAACACGGATGAATGTGGTTCGTTTGGTCAACTCTTTGAGGGCTGACGCTCCGACATAGGTGCAGGCTGAGCGGACCCCGCCGAGGAGGTCTTTCACTGTTGCGGCGACCGGTCCGCGGTACGGGACTTCGACGGTCTTTCCTTCGGACGCGCGGTATTCAGCGACACCGCCGGCGTGTTTGCCCATCGCTGTGGCCGAGCTCATGCCGTAAAAGGTCTTGAACTGAAGTCCGCTTTTCTCGATAAGCTCTCCACCGCTCTCGTCGTGTCCGGCGAGCATTCCCCCCAGCATGACAAAGTCTGCTCCGCCACCGAATGCCTTGGCGATGTCTCCGGCACAGATGCAGCCGCCATCGGAGATGATCCGTCCCCCTAGGCCGTGTGCTGCATCCGCGCACTCGATAACGGCCGAGAGCTGCGGATACCCGACGCCGGTCTTGACACGGGTGGTACAGACCGATCCGGGACCGATTCCGACCTTGATGATGTCGGCTCCGGAGAGGAGCAACTCTTCAACCATCTCGCCGGTGACGACATTGCCAGCCACGATTGTTTTGTGGGGAAAGGTCTCGCGGACGCGGCGGACAAAGGAGACAAAGGCTTCGGCGTAGCCGTTGGCGACGTCGATGCAGATAAAATCAAGCCGATCGTCGATGGCAAGAATTTTCTGCAAGCGGAGAAAATCCTCCGTCGATGTTCCTGTACTGACCATAATGCGGGAGAAAAATGCATCGCTCTTACCCGCGAGAAACCTGGTCCACTGCTGCTCGCTGTAGTGCTTGTGGACCGCTGTCAGCAGATCATGACGGGCCAGTTCCAGCGCCAGCTCAAAGGTGCCGACGGTATCCATGTTGGCCGCAATGATCGGAACGCCGGACCATTTGCGCTGGCTGTGGAGAAAGGTATAGGACCGTTCAAGTACGACCTGTGAACGGCTGCTGAGTGTCGAGCGCTTGGGGCGGATCAGGACATCTTTAAATCCCAACTTTACGTCTGTTTCGATACGCATGTGCGGTGTCCTCTGGTCGGCAGGAATTGGAGGGTTGTTGAACCTGTAGTTGGCAGTATTCTACGGTGGTCCATTTCGGTCTGTAAAGGGCGGTGTTTAAGGTTTGGTGCTGTTTACCAGGTTCGTGCCGAATTTCTGCAGGTACAGTTTGATCGACAGGGGCGGCAGGCTGGTGGTGATAAAGGCGATGAGGACGAGGATTGAGAAAATTTCGTCCGAAATCAGCCCCAGTTGCAGGCCGATCGATGCGACGACCAGTTCGACGGCTCCCCGGCCGTTCATGGCCAGGCCGACCACGATGGCTTCCGATCTGTTCAGGCCGCTGAGTCGTGCACCCCATCCGGCACCGAGCAGTTTACCGACGATGGCGGCTGTGAGCAGGCCGAGGGTCAGAACCAGCTGAGTTTCAAAGATACTGAAGGTGACGTGGAACGATAAGCTGACGAAGAAGACGGGACCGAGAAACCCGTAGGTGATCGAAACGAAGCGATCTGAAATTTTGGTAAACAGTTCTTTGCTGACAACGCCTTCACGGACAAAAAGTCCGGCCATATAGGCACCGATGATCAGGTGCATGCCGGCCAGTTCGGCGAGGATCCCGAAGAACAAGGCCATAATCAGGGCGAAGGTAAATCCCTTCGAGGAGCGGGACGCAAAGTATTTTCCGATTTTTGGATAAAGAAAGATGCCGATACCGATCGAGATAGAGAAAAAGAGTAGCACTTTGACTAGGATGCCGGCAAAACTGAGCCAGTGCATCTGTCCGGAGTTTGCAGTGATATCGACGATCGCGGTGAAAAATGACAGGGCCATGACGTCATCGATGATCGAAGCGCCGATGATAATGGGGGTGATGCGGTGTTCTGTAAGGTTCAGGTCGTGGAGAACACGGGCGCTGACGGCGATGGCGGTGATGGAAAGACCCAATGCGATAAACAGGCTCTCTGAATCAGCCAGGCCGAAAGCCAGGCAGGTGAGGTATCCGACCGCAAAGGGGATGACAAAGCCGAAAATGCCGATCAGGGTTGATTTTAGGCGGAATTTGTTCAGATCGAGGGGGTTGGTTTCCAGCCCGGCGTAAAACATCAGGAAGAAGACCCCCAGCTCCGAGAGGGTGTGGAGCATTTCGCTTGGTGCGATGATGCCGAGGATGGTCGGTCCGAAGATGATTCCCGCGAGGAGTTCTCCTAAGATCGGCGGCTGATGGATGATTCTACATATAACTCCGGTAGTCCAGACCAGCACCATCAACGTCAGCAGGTTCAGGGTTGGGTTGTTCTGAGTCATGTAGGAGATTTCTGAAAAAAATGCATCCATGATACGGGCCTGTTCAAAGAGAAGTGGTCAAGCTTCAGTGTGCGTTGGTTGTCTCCCGGTCAAGTATAACAAAGGGGGGGGATTTTCCTTAAATGGGCGTGGGTGGTTAGGTCCTTCGGTGGGTGACGTTACGGTTGACCCGGATAAGAAAACGATGGTAGTTATTGGGCCTCATCGTTGAGGTGCCGATCGATTTTTTAGGTCGGTTTTTTTGTTGCTCTTGCGCTCGATATTTTCTTTTGATTCTGGTTGGTTATGGAACACGCAAACTTCGTACACCTTCATTTGCATAGCCAGTACAGTCTGCTGGATGGCGCCATCAAGCTCGATGATCTCGTAGAGCGGGCCCGCGAATATCGCATGCCTGCGATTGCGGTGACAGATCACGGCAATATGTTTGGCGCGGTCGAGTTTTATTCCAAGGCGATGGCGGCCGGAATCAAACCGATTGTCGGCTGTGAGGTGTACGTCGCGCCCGGGTCACGACTGACCAAGGGCAATGCGCGAGGTTCGTCCGAGGCGTCCTATCATCTTGTGCTGCTCTGCAAGAATCTTGTCGGCTACAAAAATCTATGTCACCTGATTTCGACCGCATATCGCGATGGTTTCTATTACAAACCACGCATAGATTGGGAGCTGCTGGCGCAGCATAACGAAGGACTCATCGCGCTTTCGGCCTGTTTGGGTGGCGAATTGCCGACCCTGATCAACCTCAATCAGGCAGAGGATGCCCTCACGCGCGCTCGCGAGATGTCGCAGATCTTTGACAACCGCCGCTTTTTCCTTGAACTGCAGGAGAACTATCTCCCCGAGCAGGCGAAGGCGAACCAGGGGTTGATGCAGATTGCCAGTGAGCTCGACCTGCCTCTGGTGGCGACCAACGACTGTCATTATTTAAACCGCGAAGACGCCTTCGCGCACGAGGTTTTGCTCTGTATCCAGACCGGCAAAACCATGGATGATCCCAAGCGGATGCGTTTCGCCAACGAGGAGTTTTACGTCAAGTCTCCCGACGAGATGGTCGAGCTGTTTAAGGACTATCCCGATGCTGTTGCCAATACCATCGAGATCGCCGAGCGTTGTAATCTGGAACTGGACTTCAAAACCTATCACTTTCCCCAATACGAAAAAGCTGCTGATAAAAGTCTGGATGATGTCCTTGCGGAGCAGAGCCTGGCCGGCCTCGAGGAGCGTCTTGCTGAAATCCGCAAGGTTCGCGAACTCTCCGAGGAAGAAGAACAGCAGTATCGCCAGCGCCTGGAATCGGAGCTGGACTGCATCAAGCAGATGGGTTTTCCCGGTTATTTTCTGATTGTTGCGGACTTTATCAACTGGGGGAAGGATCACGGAATCCCGGTCGGTCCAGGGCGGGGGAGCGCCGCGGGGAGTCTTGTCGCGTTCTCGATCCGGATTACCGATATCGACCCGCTGCCCTACAACCTGCTGTTCGAGCGTTTTCTCAACCCGGAGCGGATATCGATGCCCGATATCGACGTCGATTTCTGCATCAACGGTCGCGAAGACGTCATCGATTACGTTCGTCAGAAATACGGTAAAGAGAACGTCGCCCAAATTATTACCTTCGGGACGATGCTGGCCAAGGGGGTTCTGCGTGATGTAGGGCGTGCGCTGAATATTCCCTATGGGGAGGTCGACAAGATTGCCAAGCTGGTGCCCAACGTGCTGGGGATCACTCTTAAAAAGGCGATCGCGCAAGAACCGAAGCTCAAAGAGTTGATCGACAAGGACCGTAAGGTCAAAGAGCTGGTAAAGATTGCTCTGGCGCTTGAGGGCCTGACCCGCCACGCCTCGACCCATGCTGCCGGGGTTGTGGTCACGCCTCGTCCGTTGCCCGATTACCTGCCCCTTTATACCGACCCGAAATCGGGCGGGCAGGTGACCCAGTTCCCCATGAGTTACGTCGAAAAGATCGGGCTGGTCAAATTTGATTTCCTCGGACTGAAAACCCTGACGGTTATTGAAGGTGCGCTGCAGCATGTCCGTAAAGAGAAGAACCCGGATTTCGACCTTAAGCTGATCCGGGATGATGACCCCAAGACCTATGAGCTGCTTTCTCACGGTGAGACGACCGGTGTGTTTCAGCTCGAGTCGTCCGGGATGAAAGAATATCTGGTCAAGCTCAAGCCGAGCTGTTTTGAAGATCTGATCGCGATGGTGGCCCTCTATCGGCCCGGGCCGCTGGGCAGCGGTATGGTCGACTCGTTCATCAAGAGGAAGCATGGCCAGGAGAGCTTTACCTTCGATTTTCCGCAGCTGGAACCGATTCTGAAAGATACCTATGGGGTTATCGTTTATCAGGAACAGGTTATGCAGATTGCTCAGGTCCTCGGCGGATACAGCTTGGGGGGAGCCGACCTGTTGCGCCGGGCGATGGGTAAGAAAAAACCCGAAGAGATGGCCAAGCAGAAGAAGATCTTCATGCAGGGGGCTGCGGAGAACAAACTTAATGCAAAAAAGGCCGAAGATGTTTTCGATCTGATGGCCAAGTTTGCCGAGTATGGCTTCAATAAGTCTCACTCGGCGGCCTACGCACTGATCGCTCTGCACACCGCATATCTTAAGGCGCACTACCCGGTCGAATTTATGGCCGCGCTGCTGACCGAAGATATGGAGAATACCGACAAGGTCATTAAGAATATCAGCGAGGTCAGGGCGATGGGAATTGAAGTTTTCCCTCCTGATATCAACGCTTCGGACCGGTCGTTTACCGTGAACAATGAAGCGATCCGTTTCGGTCTCGGTGCGGTCAAGGGGGTCGGCGCTGCAGCCCTTGATTCGATTCTTGATGTACGCCGTGAAAAGCCGTTCAGCTCGTTGCAGGACTTCTGCGAACGGGTCGATCTGCGCAAGGTCAATAAAAAGGTCGCCGAGGCACTGATAAAGTGCGGTGCTTTTGACACTCTGGGGGGGAAACGGGCGCAGTTTATGGCGGCGTTGGAAGAGTCGATGGAGATCGGCCAGCGACTGCAGCGGGAACAGGACTCCGGTCAGGAGTCGCTGTTTGGCAGTCAGGAGATGGTGTCCGTCGCCGGGCATGGCTACGGCACGCTGCCGGAGGTCGACGAATGGCCCGAAAAGGAGTTGCTGGCCTTTGAGAAGGAGGCACTTGGCTTCTACGTTACCGGACATCCCCTCGATCGCCACAGAGACGCTATGAAGCGGATGGCGACCTGTGAGACAACGGCACTGCCGGAGCGGAATGATAAGGAATCGGTGCGGGTCTGCGGTATCGTGGCGGGTCTTAAGGAGTTGATGACCAAAAAGGGTGACCGGATGGCTTTTGTGACCCTGGAGGACCTAAGTGGCTCGGTCGAGATGGTTGTCTTTCCGGAAACCTACGCTGCGGGAATGGAGCTCTTCCAGGGAGAAGAACCGCTGCTGGTCGCAGGCGAACTGGACGTGGGTGAAGAGGCGTGTAAGCTTCTGGTCAACGAGGTTATGCTGCTGCGTGACGCTAGAGAGCAGCACACCGAACGGGTCCGTATCCGCTTAACGACGCCGGGCCTTAACGATGTCCAGCTGCGCTCTCTCAAGCAGATTGTCCAGCGTTATCGCGGTGGTTGTAGTGTCCATCTGCATGTGGTGATTCCCAATCGCAGCGAGACCATAATTCAGCTCCCAGACCGGCTGCGGATGGCCGCGTCCGATGAGGCGATGGCGGAAGCTGAAGCATTGTTCGGGTATAATGTGATGACATTCGAATAGGTCCAGTGTTAAACCTAACTGTTTTTTTTTGTGTTTTCTGTGTAGGTTGTCACTTTGAAAGCTATAAGTACGTACTGGCGCGCTGGCGATTGAATGCTGGCGGATAAAAGGAGAAAGAAACGAATGAAGCAGTTTCTTGATTTTGAAAAGCCTTTGGCTGACTTGCAGGCCAAAATCAGTGAATTGAAAGATTTTTCTACCGAACGGGTCGACTTTACCGGAGATATTAAAAAGCTGGAAAAAAAGGCCGACAAACTGCGGAAGGATATTTTTTCTAACCTGTCGCGTTGGCAGCGGACCCAGCTGGCACGTCATGCTGATCGCCCGTATACCCTAGATTACGTCGACCACATATTCACCGACTGGTTTGAGGTGCACGGTGATCGGAATTTTCGCGATGATCCTGCCTTAGTGTGTGGATTCGCCCGTTTTGACGGTCAGCCCTGTTGCGTTATCGGTCATCAGAAAGGTCGTAATACCAAGCAGAAGGTCCATCGCAATTTCGGCATGCCCAATCCTGAGGGCTATCGGAAGGCGTTACGTGTCATGCAGATGGCGGAGCAGTTTGGTCTGCCGATCTTTACCTTTGTCGATACCCCCGGTGCGTTCCCCGGCATCGGTGCCGAGGAGCGGGGTCAGGCTGAGGCCATCGCCCGCAACCTGCGTGAAATGGCAATGCTTAAGGTTCCGGTGATCGTCACGGTGACCGGCGAGGGGGGATCTGGCGGGGCACTGGCGATCGCGGTTGGAAACCGGGTGATGATGATGGAACATTCTGTCTATGCAGTTATTTCCCCTGAAGGTTGCGCGGCGATTCTTTGGAGTGATGGTGCCAAAGGCCCCCAGGCTGCTGAGGCCCTTAAGTTGACGGCTCCTGACGTTGACAGCCTCGACTGCGTTATCGACGACGTTATCCCTGAGCCTTTGGGAGGCGCACACTGTGATCATAAGGCCGCTGCCGCAACACTTAAGTCGTATCTGAAGAAGCATCTGGATGAACTGATGGCGATGACGGCTGACGAACTGATTGAACAGCGTTACGACCGCTTTCGCAAGATGACCCGGATTTCCGAATAGTGCTCGTGCGTTCCTGTCTCGTTTTGGTGGTGACCCTTCTGTTGCTGTCGGCCTGTGCCGAGCCGCCGGTGACGAAGGTTTTGGATGTTCCCGAATCGCGTGAATTGAAGGGGTGGCAGAAACCGTATGAGGTAGATGGTCAACGCTACCATCCCCTCCGGGATCATCGCGGTTTCCGCCAGCAAGGGATCGCCAGCTGGTATGGCAAGAAGTTTCACGGGCGGTTGACCAGTAATGGTGAAACCTATGACATGCACGCCATGACGGCCGCTCATAAGACGCTGCCCCTCGGCGTCTTTGTTAAGGTAACCAACCAGCGCAATAGTGCGTCGGCGGTTGTGCGGGTCAATGATCGCGGTCCTTTTGTTGCCGGACGGGTTATCGATCTTTCCTTTGCTGCAGCAAAAAAACTGGACGTGGTTGGTGCCGGGACCGCTCCTGTGGTCGTCGAAGCACTTGGTTATCGATCTGACGTCGATGGTCACAGCGTTTACACGCCGCCGAAGAGCTATGACGTCGGAACCTATGCGGTGCAGGTCGGTGCTTTTTCGGTTAGGGAAAACGCTGACCGGTTAGCCGCTGACCTGCGACGCCAGCACGGTTCAGCCGATGTGCAATCGGGCGAGAAGAACGGCGCGACGCTTTACCGGGTCCGTGTCGGGAAATACTCGTCGCTTTCCTCAGCCGAACAGGCGAAGGACGATTTCAGGCGGACACTCTATCCGGGAAGCTTTGTCGTCGCTTTTGAGTGAGTGGCCTTTGGGTGGGAAAACTGTGCGGTGATAAAATATCTTGCGTTTCTAGGGTTGGCGTGTTATTACCAATAATGTAATAAAGAACTGTGTAGATTTGTTTACTGCAAGCAGAGTGGAGACCACGCTTGGAAGCGTGGTTTTTATGTATATGGTTGCGGAAGGGGTCTGCGCCAACGTAATTTCCCGTAGAGGAAAGCAAGGAGAAAGAAAATGGCAGAAGGTACAGTGAAATGGTTTAATGATTCTAAGGGGTTTGGTTTTATCGAGCAGGACAATGGTCCCGATGTATTTGCTCACTTTTCCGCTATCAACGGTGACGGCTTCAAGTCTCTGGCTGAAGGCGAGCGCGTGAGCTTCGACGTTGTTGAAGGCCAAAAAGGTCCTCAGGCAGCGAATATCGTAAAGCTGTAAAAAAACGATTTTAATCGTCTTGAAAGGCCCTGCGCATCTGCGTAGGGCCTTTTTTTTTTGTGAAAAATAAAAGTGAATATGTTGACATGGGTTGCAGATGCCCTTAGCTTATAAAGCA
>PKUC01000032.1 GCA_002868865.1 Desulfuromonas sp.
ACCGCTGACAATGCGCACGAGATATGGGTGACCTTCAGGTAGCCCATTGTAAGGAAAGGACTGGAGAGAGTGGAAAGGACCCGTAGCTACGGATGGGCTGTTTTTGTCCACCTCTAAAGGTTTGAATTTATGAGTTTTCTGACAGTTTTACACGGGTTAGTTCTGAACAAAGAATACGTGCAAAACTGGTCAAAGATCAACCTCAACCAAAAGGATATCTTGTCGGGAGGCTAATTATGATCAATATTAGGCTACAAGATGACGAACGAGATGTTTTGGCCGTGATCCTTGATAAAAGTCTATCGGGGCTAAGTGATGAAATTGCCCACACCGACGCTCGAGACTATAAGGATTTTCTTAAGGAGCGCAAGGATACACTCGTGAAAATTCGCAAGCTTCTTCACTATGAGGGGTGAAAACCATCTCAAACAAGAATTTGATATCGAGGCTCCCAATCAGGCTTGGGTGACGGACATAACCTATATTCGCACCTATGAAGGCTGGCTGTACCTGGCCGTGGTGATCGACGTGTTCTCACGACACTAGTGGCGATTCACAAAAATATATTTTGGGAGCCATTGAAGATCGCGAATGTCTATTCGCTGAACAGAATTCACATATAAACAAAAACATATCTGACCGTTTATCAAAACCAACTAGCACACATGCTCAAACCACTTCCATACTGTCGCATTCCTCACAACACCAACAACCATATTAGTCGAATTGACAAGAAGTTGTACAACATTGCCCACTTTGCATTTTTACACTCAAGAGGAGTTAAGAAATGAAGCACTTATTACAACATCCACTACAACACGAACAAAAAAGGACTCAACCGAAAACGGCTAAGTCCTTGATGTTATTGGAGCGGGAAACGGGATTTGAACCCGCGACCTTCAGCTTGGGAAGCTGACACTCTACCACTGAGTTATTCCCGCAAGAGATGCGCAATATACTGTTATGACTCAATCTTTGTCAATTGAAATCTCCGCCGCAAGATACCGTTCCGCATCCTTGCGCGAACGGATTTCCCCTTCAATCTCGAGATCCTTGATCTGCTTCTGAAAGGTACCGATATTGTGCCGGGAGACATCAGGGAACTTTTTCAAGATCATCCCTCCGGTGAGAAGATGCGGAATGCGGTCATGCTCAAGGGACTGGGCATAGCCCTCAAACAACTGTCCTAACATTTCGAGTGGGATCGTATTTTTTTGAGTAGCGACATAAAAAAGAATCTGGTCAAGCGCCGTTGTGCCCCGCGATTCAATCCACAAAAAAGCGCGGCGGGAATGATCCAGCACCTTAAACAATGGGTCTATGTCAGACAAATCCAGTGGAACCAGCGCACATAAAACAGAAGCAGACTTCCGACTGAAGCGCAGATTTTCATTTAATACCGCAACAAGATCGGCGGGTTGATAGTGTTTGAGAAAACCGGCGAGCAGCAGCAGCGATCGCCGATCCAGCGTCTCATCAAAACCGGCCTGAAGCTCAGCGACCAGGGTTGCCTGATCGGCAAAGCGGTTCAGTTCCGCGGTCAGTGACTGAACCTCGGCCAGTGCGACATCGAGATCAAAAGACCTGTCCGCAGGACCGAACAGACAGGGCAGAAGACCGAGTCCAGCCAGTTGTCGCAGACCCTCTGAGGGGTCGGTGGCGGACAGGATACGACCAAGTTCGTTCCGCTTCCGTTCGGCGGCGACATGATCGACACCGGGAATAGCGGCTTTCATCTGTGTCCGGCAGGTGTCACTGAGGTGAAAATCGAGAGAGACAGAGTGACGCACCCCTTTTAAAACCCGCAATGGATCGTCGCTCAGACTGCTTGGCCCACAGCAGGACAGCTGACCCAGTTTCAGATCACTGACCCCATCGACAAAATCGAGCAGAGGTTGATCCATAAGAGGAGTTTGCAGAGGGATCGCCAGTGCGTTGATGGTAAAATCGCGCAGTGCGAGGTCCTGCTGGATGGTCTCTGCACGCAGCGGGGCAAAATCGAAGAAAAATTCAAGCTGGCCGTATCGCAGCAGCACACGACTTTGTCGGCGCGGCTCATCGAGCCAGAACCAGTGAGCCTGCTGTTTTCTGGCCCAGGTTCGTGCGAGTTCGGTGGGGTCGCCAACGGTCGCCAGATCGATATCCGACACCGGACGACCGAGCAGGACATCCCGCAGGGCACCGCCGACGATCCAGCACAACATACCCTGCTCTGCCGCGGTGCTAGCGAGATCTTCTAATGGCGTATTACCACTGAGATAGTTGTTGAGACGTGCAAGCAAAACACGCATGGCGTGAGGTTCTTCCCTTCTGGCCAACTGTGCCGGTGACATGAACAGATTTGATCATCGTCGGCATCAACTTTAACCGATACGGGGGCACTTGCAAGTACTGAAAAAGCCCGCCGAGAGGCGGGCTTTGACGGTAAGCAGTTTAAAATCAGGCGAGATCCTGTTCAGCCTGATAGATCAGATCGAACAGCTCGAGGATGTCTTCCTCAGCGATACAGGAGAACGCGATCCGCAGGTCGGTGGTTCCGATCGAGATCGTGCCGACACCGTACTTGTCGAGCAGATGGACCCGCAGCTTCTCCGCGTCGACTCGCTTGAGCTTGAGGCACATGAAATAGCCCGAATTGAACGGGTAGAAGTCCCAGGACTGATCATACTTGCTGTTGGCAAGAACTCTCTTGACCGCCAGAGCACGCCCCTTCATAGTGTTGAATTTTTCCAGCTTCTGGGCATCGAAGTCGGGGGACTGAAGGGCATCGATCACGAAGGTCTGTGACGGATGAGGACAATTGGAAATCGTGCCGCGGATAATGCCGAGAATCTTTTTCTCGAGGGCGGTGATGACATCCGGGTTGGGCTCACTGTGACCGTCGGCGACGGTAATGAATCCGGTGCGGAAGCCCCAGACAAATTCCTCCTTGGTCGCACCATCCAGCTTGATGGTGAGGATGCGGGGATGGCTGTTGGCCAGCTCACCGAACAGCGACTCCTTCATCGAGTTTTCATAGAACAGCCCAAAGTAGGCGTCGTCGGTGACCGCAACGATGTTGCAGCCGGCCTCGGCCTGCTCTTTGATCGCCGCGACCAGCGCCTGACCTTCGGCAACGGTCGGGGTGTAGCCGCTTGGGTTATTGGGGAAGTTCAGGATAACGACAGCTTTGCCCTTCTCTTCGGCAGTCTGCTTGAGGCAGGCCTTGAAGGCGTCGACATTGAAACCGCCCGCAGGAGTAAAGGTTTCATACTTCTTCATTACCCCGCCGCAGCGTACCGCGAAGGTCAGATTGTAGTTGCCCCACATCATATCCGGCAGGACAACATGATCCCCTTCGCCGACAAACAGGTCAGCGACGATCGACAGACCGTGGGTCAGGGCATTGGTCACCACCGGCAGGCTGAAGTGCTTACCCGCCTGGCTGGGGTTTTCCTTGAGCATCTTGTCCCGCCAGAGCTGGCGTAGTTCGGGCTTACCCGCCGGCGGAGCGTAGGGATAGATATCCTTGGGAGCGAAGGCGGACAACTTATCCTGAATGCACTGCAGGTACATCGGGCCGCCATTTTCGGTGGCGGTACCGATCGTGGCATTGAATTTATGAGCCTTATCTTTGGCTTCAGCCGACTGGCTCAAAATCCCCTTCGGGAAAAACAGATCTTTACCGAGATCAGACAGCATCTCCAGAACATGGGGGTTGCTGTTTTTCAACAGGTCGTTCAGTTCCGCAGCGAGTGGATTCATGGTCTCCTCCAAGATGTATTAATTGGGTCCGACTGGCGTTACACGCAGAGGCCAGACGGTTTGTATACGTGGATTCAGTCGGTCTGTCAATCGTCAGCAGCGGGCTCCTCCCCGCTTACCACATCATTCTGATTCACTTTTTTACCGGCTGAGCTGCGGTGAACCAGATAGAGGATGCCCCCGGTGATCACGCTGACAATGAGAATAAAAAGGATATCAGCAAACCGCACGGTCTCCATCATCATTATCCTTCCTTCCCGTCCAGAATACGCTCACGCCCTTCGATGGCCGCTTCGTGAGCAGGATCGATATCGATTGCACGGGCGTAGGACTCAAAAGCGCCAGCAGAATCAGCGGCCTTTTCACGGCACAGACCGAGAAAATAATAGAATTCGGGGGACGGCATCTCCCGCGGGATGGAGCCCTCTTCTTCCAGGCGATCCATAATCAGCCTGGCCTCGTCAAATTCCTGCTGATGAAAGTGTTCCATCGCCATGCCGATCGCTTCAAAGTCGACCACCAGTGGGACCTCGGGCAGATCTGCGGTCGCGATCCGGTGCAGGCGGGCCTTTAGGGCCGTGCGCGCCTCCCCTTCGGGCAACTGATCGACCACACCTTGCCAGTAGCGACTGACGGCGGGATAGTCTCCCAAAAGATAACAGATCTGACCGAGATAGTTGAGCGCGGTCAACTCCTGCGGCACCAGAACCAGTGATTTTTTCAACCAGGCAACAGCGTTCAACAGTTCTCGGCGGATATGGATCAGCTCACTGTAGATGAGCGCCAGCTCAAAGTATGCAATGCCAATCCGCTGCAGCAACCCCGGGTTCTTCGGTTGCAGCAGCGCCAGGATTTTCATATAGCTGATTTTTCGCCGCACATACGGAGGATCGACATCTTTGGCGTCAAGCATGATGATCTGCGAACCAAGGTCGGAGATATAGTAGGAATAGGCGTCGTTCAGCAGGTGGGCGTAGGCAATATTGCGCGGGCAGTCGGGAAAGCGCCGCAGATAGTTGTACAGACCGACACCGATCTGTTTGTCGGTCGGCTGCTCACCTTCAGGCGATTCAGCTACGCCGATCGGGAGCGGAATTTCGGGGAGCGGGACTTCGATCTCATCGGCTCCGACAGTGATCGTTGTTTTAGGGTCCGGTGTCCAGAAACGATACTCTACGGGGTCAAGAGGACTGTTGTCGGCAATCATTCTGATCCTTCCGCGCTGTAAAAAAAGGAAAAAGGATGAAGCTGCGCTCCACCCTTTCAGGTCAACCCTCAGGCTGACGATGTTTTATAAAAAGAGGACTGACCTCCTGATTTTAATGGCTGGGGCGCCAGGGATCGAACCTGGGAATGCCGGAATCAAAATCCGGTGCCTTACCGCTTGGCGACGCCCCAAAAGAGAGTGCTTTCTATCAAAGTTGCCGTGACCCGTCAAGAAAAAATAACACTCAAAGATAGAGCCATAAAAAGAACAGCGGAATTGCCGCGCCAATCGCGGTGAGCACACCTCCCCTGCCCACTAAACCGAGACGACCACGCAGAACAAACAGACCTGTCAATGCCAGAACCGCCAGGCCGACAGCATAAATATCGGCGCACCATGTCCAGAGTTTCTTCGGGTGATTCAGATGGAGAAAGTTGAGCTCATACAAAAAACGGCGTGGGACATAACGATCCTGGACCGTTTCACCCGTGACGAGGTCAACCTTGATGGTATTGCCCTCGACAAACAGGGTCAATTCCTCCGGCGCAGAGGGAAACACATTTTTCAGCGTGCGGGCTTCGCCGACCCGTTCGAGTATCAAAGGGACATGCTCCTGACGTGGAAGCTGCGTCAGGGAGCCGATGTTCGATGTGATCCGCGTCAATCGGTAGCTGGGGTTCCAGCTGTCAACATGATTAACCGCGACACCGGAGATGGCGTAGATCAGTGTCAACCCGCAACACAGGTATCCGATATCGCGGTGCAGGGCGCGATTCAGTTTAGACCAGTTCATTTGCGGCGTATCAGCGGATCACAGCGCCGAGGCCGCGGAGTCGATAGGTTACTTCCGGGCCGGTCACGGTCGAGGGATCGAACTCTTCACCCCGCTCCTCCGCGAGGTGACGCTTCCAGTTGATGACGTCCTGTTTGGACCGTCGCAGCTCCTGAACAATGCCTTCGACCTGGGCGAGGTGCCCCTGTGCAGCGACGGGAAAAACGATCTCACCATCAGTGACTTTGACACGGATCTTTTCATAAGGGCGATCACCGCTGATGAATATCCAACAGCCACGGCTGGTGCAGACATCGACGATCATCCCTTCAATCAGGACCCGCTTGCCGACATAGTTCTGTGGAGCATCAAAAATGGCGGACACCGGGGTGACCTCCGGCAAGGTCACCCCGTGACCATAGCTTCCTTCAACACCGGCAGAGGCATTGACAAGACTGACCGCGAACAGCATAACGGCAAGGCACAACACACGCATGAAACAGACTCCTTTAAAGACAAATGTATGATCGACCTGAACAAACAGGCCAGATTTTCAGTTCGATTCAGATGCGGAACTTTTTCGATGCCAGAAGCTGCGCATCGACCAGGCCAGAGAATAGAGCACTGGGACAACCAGCAGGGTCAACAGAGTCGCAAACGCCAGACCGAAGATGACCGCTACCGCCATCGGTCCCCACCAGTCGGCCGACTCACCACCGATATCCCAACTGAGGGTTCTGAAATTGTAACTGATCCCGATCGCCATCGGCAACAGCCCGAGAATGGTCGTCGCAGCAGTAAGCATGACCGGTCGGAAACGCACAACACCGGCCTTGACCAGAGCGGCTCGCAGTTCGGTCCCTTCCTTCTGCAGCTGATTGATATAATCGATCAAAACGATGGCGTTGTTGACCACCACCCCCGCCAGAGAAATAACACCGATACCGGTCATAATAATTCCGAAGGGGGTCGCCGTCAGCATCAGTCCAAGGAACACGCCGGTCAACGACAGAACCACCGAGGTCATAACGATCAGGGTCTGCAGCAGCGAGTTGAACTGAGTCACCAGTACCAGCATGATCAGAAAAACCGCTCCGACAAACGCCTTGCCCAGAAAGGCCGACGCCTTCTGCTGTTCTTCCTGTTCTCCCGAATAGCCGATCGCGAAACCGGCCGGCATCTGCAGCGCCGCCAGTCGCGTCTGAACCTCAGCGAGCACTTCGTTGCTGTTGCGCCCATAGGTATTGGCCGAGATGGTAACGACCCGCTTCTGGTCGATATGACGGATCGCGCCGAAACCGGTGCCGATTTCAACCTGAGCCACCGTCGATAGCGGCACAGGGGCACCCGAAAGATTTGGAATCAGCAGGTTTTCGATATCGGCCACCGATTGTCTGCGCTGTTCCGGAAGCCGGGCGATGATGTTGTACTCATCCTTGCCCTCACGGTAGACCCCCAGCTTTGTGCCGCTGATGGCGGCCTTGACCGTCCGCGAAATCTCCGCGGTCGAGAGTTGCAGTAGCGACGCTTTTTCACGATCAACGCGGACCCTTATCTCGGGCTTGGCCTTAGAAAAGTCGTCCTTGAGATCGACCAGCCCGGGCACGTCCTGAATCATGTTCCGGGCTTCCTGCAGCAACGCTTCGAGAACAGCAATATTTTCACCGCTCAACTCGACGCTGACCGGAGCACCGGTGGGTGGTCCTTCCTTCTGTTTTTCAACCTTTATTTCAGCACCAGACAGCGGTGCAAGACGATCACGGATCCGGGCCAGGACATCATTGGCATGGTCCTGCCGATCTTCCCGTTCGACAAAATCGAGGGACAGCTTGCCCATATTTGACTGAACACTCGAACCGCCTCCCATGCCGTCACTGGCTGCGGTCCCGACTTCGGTGATAACATAACGCAGGTCGGCTTCGCCCAGAACCACCCGTTCAATCTGTTCCGCCAGTCGATTACTGGCATCCAGGCTGGTCCCTTCCGGAGCTTTCACCTCGACGATAGCGCGGTTCGGTTCGATATCGGGGAACAGCTCAACACCGTGCCCAAGCATGCCGTACGCCACAATAATACCTGCCAGCAACACAAATGCCGCCATGACCACCAGAGCACGATGGCTCAAGGAATATTCGAGGGTCACCCGATACCAGCGGAGCACCCGGGTTTCATGCGAGTCGCCGTCCCGTTTCTGGTTGGCCCGCAAGGTCATGAAGTGACCACAGATGGTCGGATTGATGACCAGCGCAACAAACAGGGAGGCGGTCAGGGTGATAATCAGTGTCAACGGCAGATAACTCATAAACTCGCCCATAATGCCGGGCCAGAAGGTCATCGGAAAGAAAGCACAGAGAGTCGTCAGGGTTGAGCTGATCACCGGCCAGCCCACCTCGGCAGCGGCGGCCTTAGCAGCAACGACGCTGTTTTTCCCCTCCTGCATATGGCGGAAGATGTTTTCGACGATGACGATAGCGTTATCGACCAGCATCCCCAGGGCCAGCATCAGACTGAACAGCACGACCATATTGAGGGTGATACCGACCAGCTGCAGAACCGCGAATGAGATCAGCATCGAAAACGGGATCGCCACCGCGACAAAGAACGAATTGCGCAGGCCGAGAAACATGAACAGCACCAGCACAACCAGGATCAGGCCGGTGATGATGTTGTTCTCCAGCTCCGACACCATGCGGCGGATGTCCTTCGATTCATTGAAGGTCACCGACAGCTGCACATCGGCAGGCATCATCGGCTCCGCATGTTTCAGCAGGGCAAACACCCGGTCAGCGACGGCGATAATATTCTGTCCGGTGCGCTTCTTGATCGCCAGAGTGACGCTCTCATGACCATCCAGACGTGCCCTGCTGGTCCGATCTTCAAAGGTGTCATAAACCGTGGTGACATCTTTAAAATAGACTGGGCGCCCATCCCGGTTAACAAGCACCAGATTATCGATCTGGGCCGGATCGGTAAATTCACCAGGGATCCGAAGCAGATATTTACCCGCTCCGATATCGATACTGCCACCGGGAATATTGACATTCTCCCGGGAGATCGACTGGATCACTTCGGTGAGCGAAATCTGGTAGGCCGCCAGCCGCTCCGGATCGAACTCGACTCGGATTTCGCGTTCGCGGCCACCCGACATGACGACATCGAGAACACCGGGGATCTCTTCGATGCGATCCGACAGCTCTTCACCAACCCCCTTTAAGATCGTCTCGTCGGCGTTTCCGGAGACGGCCACCATCAGGATCGGAAATTCGGAGAGGTTGATTTCCATGACCGACGGATCATCTTCCAGATCGGTGGGCAGATCACCCTTGGCCTGATCAACCTTCTCCCGCACCCACTGCAACGCGGTGTCGATATCAACGTCGGGCATAAACTCCACGGTGATCATCGACGAGCCTTCTGCGCTGACCGAGCGCATCTCTTCTACATCCTTGAGCCCCTTCAGTTTACGCTCTAAGGGGCGGGTAATCAGATTTTCAATATCCTCGGAAGCGACCCCTTCGTACGGTGTCACCACCAGAACGTAAGGGATGGTGATATCGGGCGCCGACTCCCGGGGCAGGACAATATAACTGTAGACCCCAACCACGAAAATGATCAGCATCAGCGCGAAAACGGTACTGCGCCGGTCGATCGCTGCATTCGAAATCAGCATAAATCAGATCCCTTCGACCATCACCTTGGCGTTGTCACTGATCAGTTGCTGCCCCTTGACCACCACCCGGTCGCCGGCTTCGAGTCCGGAGGTAATTACCACCTGGTCACCGATGACAGCGCCGGTTTCGATCGTACGCTGTCGTACCGTTCCCTGCTGCTCGATGAACAGTGCCTTGGATCCGTCCCTTTCGACCAACGCATAGAGAGGAACGGTCAGCGCCTTATCGATCTGACGACGCTTGAAATAAACCCGCACGATCCGGCCCGGCCTGAGACGATGGCCGATATTATCGATACCGATCTTGGCGCGGTAGGTCCGCGTCACCGGATCCGCCGCATAGGACACGGCGAGCAGCACTCCGCTGCGATTGATGGCCTGTTGCTGGTCTATGGTGGCGGTAGACAGCTCAATAGGGTCGCCGACGTGAAGATAATCGACATCTTTTTCCGGCACATCGACAAACACCTTCAACCGATCGACCTGAAGCAGACGTACCAGCGGTTGGCCGACACTGACGAATTCGCCCCGGTCAACCATCAAAGAGTCGAGCACCGCTGCGATAGGGGTTTTTAAGGTACTTTTCGTCAGGCGCAATTCGGTCTGCTGGAGCGTCGCTTGCGCTGCAGCCACTGCCGACGCCATATCATCGAGTTCCTGCTCGCTGATCAGGTTTTTCTCCGCGAGTCGCTCCATCCGTTCGAGCTTCTGAGCTTTAACCTGCCAGTCCGACGAATCGCGATCATAGTCTGCGCTGAGGGTATCGGTGTCGATTTTCAGGATCTTCTGACCGGCTGTCAGGGGATCCCCTTCTTGCGGTCCGACCCAGCGAACCGGTCCAGCAAGCTCCGCCGAAAGGATGAGATCTTCCCACGCTTCGAGGTGTCCCGGCAGGGTAAAGGTTTCAGTGATCGCCCGGGGTTCAACAGTATGAACTGTCACCTGCACAATCTTCTCCGGCGGTACGACCACCGGTGTATCTGCGCTCTGCTCCTGCTGACAACCCAGCATCGTCAGCGTCATGAGAACGAGGGTCATCAGAACTTTACATCGATTCAAAGCGGATCTCCTTGGCTGCGATCTGTGCGGTTAATCCGTGCTGCTGCAGGTTGAGTCCCAGGGTGCGGTTCAGTCGGGCATGATTTTTATGGTATTCGCTCAGGATATTCACAAGACTGACACGGGCGTCGACCATCCGTTCGAGAAACGCCAGCACCCGAAAAGTATCGGTCAACCCCTCATCGAGACGCTGACGTTCCTGTTTGAGCCCCACCGCAGCGAGGGATTCGACCCGGCGCGCCAGGTCACACTGCTCAGCATTCCGTTTGACAGTTACCAGTCGCTGCTGCAGCTCGGTTTTAATGGTGTCATGCAGCTGTCGCTGCTGCAGATCGATCTGACGCTGGCGAAGGTCGGCCTCTCTCGATCGAGCTTTTGCCGCAGTATTGCCCCACGGCTGACTGAAGGCCAGGCCGACGGCCCACTGATGGCCATCGTGCGCGGTGATATCCTCTACCGAATCGGACCAGCGTCCCAGGTACCGACCGGAGACCGCCGTGGTCTGAGCATCTCCGGCGACGCCGCGGATTGAAGCCGACAAGCTCAGATCAAGCCGGGGTTTGGTCTGGTTGCGCAGAGAATCACGAGTCAGAGCCTGGTTGCCCGCATCCAGTTCAAGGATCTTCACATCGAAGCGCTGCTTCTTCGCAGTGTCATATAGAGCAGAGAAGGTCTCCATATCCCGCGGACGGCCAAAGGTGAATTGCGCACAGGCCGAAAGCAATCCGGCGGCATCACTGTTCTCCAGCTGCAGAAGGCTGTTCAACTGAAAAGCGAGCGATTCGATCTGCAGCTGAGAACGGGTTTGCTGCAGTTGACGATAGGCCAGCTCGGTCTGTGCTTCCTGAACGTCCGAAATCGGGATCAGCCCGGCATCCAATTTGGCCTGCTGCCCTTCGAGGAGTTCTGCAACCAGATCGCTGGCCTGCACATTCAATCGATCAAGCTGTTGCGCAGCGGCCAGCTCGTAAAACAGAAGCTCGATCTGCAAGGCCAGATCGCGGGCCTGAGCGGCCAGTCGGTACTGCGCCTGCAGGTGTTGAATGCGGGCAACCTTAAGTTCGGCAAGGTTGGTCTGCGATCCGGCATCGCGCAACAGCGGTTGTTGAATCATAACGGTCAAGGCGCTTGTGTACTGTGGATCGAGGTTCGCCGAACCGTCATCGATGCGATCGGTTTCAAGGGCGAGTGAGGAGGTCGTCCCCAAAGCAAAGGTTTTACGGATACCGGCCTCGGCATGCACCGTCCGAGTTTTGCTGAGGATCAAACTGGTTGAACTGGTAACAGGGGTGCGGCTGTCACTGACATCGGATGTGACAAAAAACTCCGGATCGAAATCCGCCGCTTCGATACGTACCTGTTCCGTAGCAATCTGAGGTTCGATCTTTAAGCTCTGCAGACCAAGGTTGTTCTGCAGGCCGATTCGGATAAAACCCTGAAGATCGGCAGCTAATGCGGTATTAACGGTCAAGCTACAGACCAGCAGAACACAAACAACAAAGACAACACCGGTTTGACTGTTCAACAGATGCCTAGCGGTAGACATACGACCAATCCTTGCAAATTAGGCGGTTTACAACTGGTTAAACGCTAGCGGTTTAGGCGACAACTCACGCGCGAATCTATGTTCATTTTTC
>PKUC01000002.1 GCA_002868865.1 Desulfuromonas sp.
CCTTATTATAGATAAGAGCTTCTCCCGTAGGCTGAACCACTTGCCCTCCTGCCGCTACGACAACGGCATGACCGGCAGCGGTATCCCACTCCATGGTAGGTCCGAGCCGGGGGTAGAGATCAGCGCAGCCTTCCGCAACCACGCAGAGCTTCAATGAACTGCCTATCGAAAGGGCATCTTTGACCTTTATTGTCTCAAGATAGTCGCTCAGTTCCGGTGAGGGATGCGAACGACTCATTACGACAACAAATCCATCATCTGCGGGCATCCTCGTCTGGATGGGGAGTGCTGCTTCATCACCTGTGCGTGTAAAGGCACCAAGAGCGGTGCTCCCATAATAAAATTTATCTTGAGCGGGAACGTACACAACTCCGAGAATGCTCTGATTTCCTTCAATCAGAGCAATATTGACTGTAAATTCGCCATTTCGCTTGATAAATTCTTTTGTTCCATCAAGCGGATCGACCAACCAAAAGCGGGGCCATTCGCGCCGTTGCTGATAGGAAATGTCAGCGCCTTCTTCAGAGAGAATCGGAATACCCGGAAAGTGCCGAGTCAGACCCGCAACGATCGTGTCATGAGAGGCTTTATCTGCGGCTGTAAGTGGCGATTTATCTTCCTTGAATTCAATCTGATGCTCGCCATCGTAGATGTCCATGATGGCGGTCCCGGCGTCCTTCGCTATACAACAGAGTTGTTCAATGTCGATCTGCATGAATCTAATTCCTGAATAATTTTAAAGAGGTACTGTTATCCCCCACAATTTCCGGACGATATCCTCGGCGAGTTGCTCTGCGGGATGTTCTCCCCCCTTAACAACGATCTCCGGATTTTCAGGAATCTCGTAGACGGAATCGACCCCGGTGAAGTTTTTCAATTCTCCGGCACGGGCTTTTTTGTAGAGCCCTTTAACGTCCCGTTCTTCACAAATCGTCAGCGGTGTATCGACAAATACTTCGACAAATTCTCCCGGCTCTAAAAGGTCGCGAGCCAGTTGGCGCTCACTTTTGAACGGTGAGATAAAGGAAACTAAAACAATAAGCCCTGCGTCGGCCATCAGCTTTGCAGTTTCCGCCACTCTGCGGATATTCTCTACCCGGTCAACATCGGTAAAACCGAGATCACGATTGAGTCCGTGCCGGACATTGTCACCGTCAAGGGTATAGGTGTGTTTACCGATGGAGTGCAACTTCTTTTCGACCAGATTAGCGATAGTCGATTTGCCCGCACCCGACAAGCCGGTGAACCAGAGAACTCTTGATTTTTGACCCTTAAGTTCGGCCCGGGCATTTTTGTCGATGGTCATCGCTTGCCAGTGGATATTGGTTGCGCGCCGCAGAGCAAAATTGATCATTCCAGCCCCAACGGTGGCATTGGTGAAGCGATCGATCAGAATAAAATTTCCGGTTGCACGGTTTTGCTGATAGGGGTCGCAAGAGATCGCCTTGCTCAGCGATAGGTTGCATATCCCAACTTCGTTGAGAGCCAGGCTTTTACCCGGTTCCTGTTGCAGGGTGTTCACATTGATTTTGTGTTTAAGTGTCGTGACCTGCACCGGAACGGTTGTTGCGCCGGTTTTAAGCAGATAACTTCTTCCTGGGAGGAGCGGTTCTTCGTGCATCCAGACCAGATGGGTCTCGAATTGGTCCGCGTGCTCAGGCCGTTGTTGCGCATCGGACAGCAGATCCCCGCGACTGATGTCGATCTCGTCAGTGAGGGTCAGGGTGACCGCCTGTCCGGCTCCGGCCGCGTCGAGATCTCCATCAAAGGTAACAATCCGGGACACGCAACTGCTTTGTCCAGAACCGGGAACGATTATCTCATCGCCCGGCCGAACTGTGCCCGATGCGATGGTTCCGGAGAAACCGCGAAAATCGAGATCAGGCCGGTTGACCCATTGGACCGGCATGCGGAACGGTTTGTCGTTACCGACATCGGCAATCTGTACTGTTTCCAGATAGGAGATCAGGGTCGGACCCGTGTACCATGGGGTCCGATCACTCAGCTGAATAACGTTGTCCCCCTCCAGCGCCGAAAGCGGGATTGGAGTTATTGTGTCAAAACCCAGGTCGGTCGCGAAGGCACTATATTCTTTGCAGATGTCGGCAAAAACCTGCTCATCGTAATCAACAAGGTCCATCTTGTTGACCGCCAGAACGACGTGACGGATACCAACAAGAGAAACCAGATAGCTGTGGCGCTTGCTCTGAGTCAGAACACCTTTGCGGGC
Organism: Desulfuromonas sp.; assembly: GCA_002868865.1. Taxonomy (GTDB): domain Bacteria; phylum Desulfobacterota; class Desulfuromonadia; order Desulfuromonadales; family Geopsychrobacteraceae; genus BM509. Next base: position 2,231 of record PKUC01000002.1, read on the forward strand.
ATCGATGAGGATAACAGCGACACCGGCTGTTGAGGCGCCGGTAACCATGTTGCGGGTGTACTGCTCATGTCCCGGTGTGTCGGCGACTATGAACTTGCGTTTATCGGTCGAAAAAAACCGGTAAGCCACGTCGATGGTAATCCCCTGCTCCCGTTCGGCCTGCAGGCCGTCGAGCAGCAGGGCATAATCGATATTCTCCCCCTGAGTCCCGACCTTTTTGCTGTCCGCTTCCAGTGACGCCAGTTGGTCTTCGAAGATCATCTTCGAATCCCATAGCAGTCGTCCTATCAGGGTGCTTTTGCCATCGTCCACGCTACCGCAGGTGATAAAGCGCAGCATCGATTTTTCTTCCTGCGCTTTCAGGTAGGCGTGGATGTCTTGTGCGATTAAGTCAGATTGGTGGGCCATTAGAAATACCCCTCCTGTTTTTTCTTTTCCATGCTTCCTGCTTGATCGTGGTCGATCAAACGCCCTTGCCTCTCTGAGGTGCGGGTTAACAGCATCTCCTGGATGATCTCGGGCAGAGTCGCGGCGGTCGATTCAACCGCACCGGTTAAGGGGTAACAGCCGAGGGTGCGAAAGCGGACCGACTTCATCTCAACCTTTTCACCGGGCAACAGCTCCATGCGATCGTCGTCGACCAGAATCAACATCCCGTCGCGCTCAACCACCGGTCGCACCTTGGAAAAGTAAAGCGGGACGATGGGGATACTCTCCAGATAGATGTACTGCCAGATGTCCAGCTCGGTCCAGTTGGAGAGCGGGAAGGCGCGGATGCTCTCGCCAGGTTTTACGCGCGCGTTGTACAGGTTCCACAGCTCGGGACGCTGACTTTTAGGGTCCCAGCGGTGGGTGTCGGTGCGGAACGAGAAGATCCGCTCCTTGGCGCGCGACTTCTCCTCGTCGCGACGGGCACCACCGAAGGCGGCATCAAACTTATACTTGTCGAGCCCCTGTTTGAGGGCTTCGGTTTTCATGACGTCGGTGTACAACGCGCTGCCGTGCGTGAAGGGAGACATCCCTTGTTCGACACCATCCTGGTTCGTGTAGACCAGCAGGTCAAAACCGCACTCTGAACGCATCTTCTCGCGAAACTCGATCATTTCGCGAAATTTCCAGGTCGTGTCGACGTGCATCAGCGGGAAGGGGATCTTCGCTGGGAAAAACGCTTTGCGGGCCAAGTGAAGCATGACCGCTGAGTCTTTCCCGATGGAATAGAGCATGACCGGGTTTTCAAACTCGGCCGCAACTTCACGGATAATGTGGATACTTTCAGCCTCCAGTTGTCGGAGGTGTGTCATGTCAATAATCATGGGATCTCTTTTAGTTGCAGGCGTTATCGCTGCATTATAAGCGACCGCTTACTTTCTACTGAGGCTTTTGCCGGTAAGAACATTATTATTAATGTAACTTACTATTTGCTCACAAGCTTCATCAACAGAAATGCAATCGACATCGAGAACGATCTCCGGCGCATCAGACTCCTGGTAGTCAAAATGGATTCCGGGGAAATCCTGATATTCTCCGGAGCGCGCCTTTGCGTAGTGCCCCTGTTGATCACGTTTTTCACAGGCTTCCGGTGTCGTACGAAGGTATACTTCAACAAAGTTTGTTGAAATCTCTCGCGCAAAGTTTCTGCTGGCGCTGTAAGGAGATACAAAGGAGGCAACGACGATAATACCGTTTTTTTCAAGCATTGCGGCAAGGTGACCGGAGCGTTTTATGTGTTTATTGACCTCTTCTGGAGTAAAACCTGTTTCGGGAAATAACGGCCGCACGTCGCGGCTGTCGATCCGCTCGACTTTAAGTTTATCGGCACGTAGCTTTTCAAATACCCGCGAAGCCAGTTCTTTCTTTCCGGATGCGGGCAGTCCGGTAAACCAGAGAACAAACGAAGGGACCTCTTTTTTACCGTAGGAGATCTTCTGCCAAAGACGTTCGTGGAAGAAATACAACCCCATTTTGGCAAACACTTCCAAAAGACCGACAGTAATGGCAAGCGCAAAAGCACCCGTAAAGATAAAGACGATGACTGCGGTGGTAAATGTCGCCCAGGTCCTCCAGGAAATCGCCTTAAGTACGGAGCGTGATTTGGTTTCATATTGCATATGGGTTACACCCTACAAACTCCAATATGACAATCCCGTTTTTTCAACGTCCCTGCGTTCAAGAACGTTCTTCACATCGATGACAACCCCCTGACCGGCACACAATTGCTTCAGTCGTACGGGATCTAAGTCGCTGAAAGCGCCGTGCGCAACCGCCCAGACGATCGCATCCACACCGCTGACGTTGTCTAAGTCAACCAGTTCAATCCCGTACTCGGCCCGTGTCTCCTCGGCGCAGGCCATCGGATCGTGGACCAGCACCTGGACCCCATAATCCTCGAGTTCGTGGATGATGTCGATCACCTTGCTGTTGCGGATGTCAGGGCAGTTTTCCTTAAAGGTCAGCCCCAAAACCAGGACCCTGGTGCCCTTGATCGCCTTGTCGGCCTGAATCATCTTTTTGATGCAGTTTTCGGCAACGTACTTACCCATGCCGTCGTTGATGCGCCGACCGGCGAGGATCACCTGCGGAAGGTAACCGATCTCTTCGGCCTTGTAGGTGAGGTAGTAGGGATCGACGCCAATGCAGTGACCACCGACCAGACCGGGCGTAAAGGGCAGGAAATTCCACTTGGTTCCAGCCGCCGCCAGCACATCCATTGTGGGGATACCCATGCGGCCGAAGATCAGCGCCAGCTCATTCATCAGGGCAATATTCAGATCGCGCTGGGTGTTTTCGATCACCTTGGCGGCTTCAGCGACCTTGATGCTGGCAGCACGATGAACACCGGCGGTGACGATCATCTCGTAGACCTGCGCGACGGTTTCAAGGGTTTCCCCATCCTGCCCGGAAACCACCTTGACGATCTTGTCGACCGTGTGAACCTTGTCGCCGGGATTGATTCGCTCCGGCGAATACCCCACTTTAAAATCAACACCACAGGTCAGTCCCGATTCCCGTTCAAGGATCGGTACGCAAACATCTTCAGTCACGCCGGGGTAGACCGTCGATTCATAGACGATGATCGCGCCCTTTTCCAGGTTTTGGCCGATGGTGCGCGACGCGGATTCGAGAGGAGTGAGATCAGGTTTTTTGTTGTTGTCGATCGGCGTCGGAACGGTGACAATCAAAAACGACGCTTCTCCGATACGGGCTGGATCTGTGGTGTAGTCGATGGTGGTGGCCTTAAGCTCGTCGGCGGTTAACTCGCCAGTGGCGTCAAACCCATCGCGCAGTTGCTGTATCTTACCAGCATGGATATCAAACCCGATGACATCGACCTGCTTTCCGAAAGCCGCGGCCAGCGGCAACCCGACATACCCGAGACCGATCACGGCGACTTTCGCTTGTCTATCAAGAATCTGTTGAACAGTGATCACTTTTTTCGCTCCCATATTTTACACTCTACCGAGCAGAACAAGGACTCAATTTTTCTTTGAGCCTGCCATTCACCCAACAAAGTTCAGCTATTTTTCAAAATACGCACGGTACCAGTCGACAAAACGACCGACGCCATCCTCAATGGATGTCTGTGGTTTAAAACCGACATCGGCAATCAGCGCATCGACATCGGCATAGGTCGCCGGAACGTCACCGGGCTGGATCGGCAACATCTCTTTTTGTGCGGTTTTGCCCAGGGCTGTTTCAAGGGTTTCGATCAGGTGCATCAGTTCCACCGGGTTGTTATTGCCGATGTTATACAGGCGATAGGGTGCTGCACTGGTGGCTGAATCCGGAGCAGCGCTATCCCAGTCAGGATTGGACGGCGCGGTGTGATCGAGGGTCCGCACCACCCCTTCGACGATATCATCGATATAGGTAAAGTCGCGGCGCATCTTGCCGTGATTGAAGACCTGAATCGGCTGACCGGCGAGGATCGCTTCTGCAAACAGAAACATCGCCATGTCGGGCCGCCCCCAGGGACCGTAAACGGTAAAAAAGCGTAGTCCCGTCGTCGGCAAGCCGTAGAGATGGCTGTAGGTGTGCGCCATCAACTCATTGGCCTTTTTGGTCGCCGCGTAGAGGGAGACCGGATGGTCGACATTGTGATGCACCGAAAACGGCATCGTCGTGTTGGCGCCGTAAACCGACGAAGATGAGGCATAAACCAGATGCTTCACCTCGTTGTGACGGCAGCCTTCGAGGATATTGGTAAAACCGACGAGATTGCTGTCGATATAAGCATGGGGGTTCTGCAGCGAATAGCGTACCCCGGCCTGCGCAGCGAGGTTGACCACCTTGTCGAACCGCTCACCTGCAAACAGCGCCGCGATCCCGTCACGATCAGCCAGATCCATCTCGACAAAACGAAAACCGGGCAAGCCCTGTAATTGCGACAACCGCGCCTGTTTCAGGCTGACATCGTAGTAGTCATTCAAATTGTCGAGGCCAACCACCTCATCCCCCCGTGCCAGCAGAACACGCGAGAGATGAAAACCGATAAAACCTGCAGCGCCCGTTACCAGGATTTTCATACAAGAGTTCCTTGACCCAAAAAATGCGTTAATGAATAGTACAAAGCAAGAGTTACTCGCGTTCGAGACGAACATCTCGAAGAATCATTTCCAAATAATCTCGATAGGTTGACGCCGGTGTCATGGAAATAACTTTCTCCATGTACCTCACATCAATAAATCCCTTTCGAAGCGCAATCTCCTCCAAACACGCAATCTTGAGACCTTGCCGCACTTCAAGTGTTCCGATGAAATGACTGGCTTCAAGCAAGCTGGTATGGGTTCCCGTATCGAGCCAAGCAATGCCACGCTCAAGTCGTTTAACCCGTAGAGAACCAGCTTTAAGATACTCTAGGTTGACGTCTGTGATCTCCAGTTCACCACGTTGCGAGGGCTTAATATTCTTGGTAATTTCTACGACCTGTTCATCATATAAATAAAACCCAGGCACCGCATAGTTAGATTTAGGAACCACTGGTTTTTCTTCGATATTCAGAGCGTGCCCCTGTTGATCAAACTCGACAACACCGTAGCGTTCAGGGTCGGCAACGGGGTAGCCAAAGACCTCAGCACCTCCAGAAAACTCTGTAAACATCTTTACCAGACCCATATTTCCGTAGAAAATATTGTCGCCAAGAATCAAGCTGACCGGCTGGCCATTTATAAATTCTTCACCAACAAGAAAGGCCTGAGCAATCCCTTTTGGTTCAGGTTGTACAGCGTAGGTTAATGAAATTCCAAACCTTGAACCATCACCGAGCAGCTGTTGAAACCGTGGAGTGTCCTGAGGAGTGGAAATAATCAGAATGTCCTGCACACCGGCACGCATCAAGGTCGATAGCGGATAATAAATCATCGGCTTATCATAAACCGGCTGCAACTGTTTACTGGCTACCAATGTCAGGGGATAGAGTCGACTACCAGCCCCCCCGGCCAGAACAATTCCTTTTTTTACACCGACCATCTTTATTCAGTTCCTTTCTGCCAGATTTTTTTTCAGAGCCTGACACCATTATCGGTTGCCATACATTCTCTCGTAGTAGTCCTGATAACTTCCATCGAGCACACCAGCGACCCAGTCTGGATTATCCAGATACCAGTCGACGGTCTTGCGAATGCCCTCTTCAAATGTCACCGCTGGGGTCCAGCCGAGCTCATCCTTTATTTTAGTCGCGTCGATGGCATAGCGGCGGTCATGCCCGGGGCGGTCGGTGACGTAGCGAATCAACGATGTCCGGGGTTCACCGCTGTCACGCAGACCAACTTTTTCATCGAGCAGGTTACAGACCGTGGTGACAATCTCGATATTCTGTTTTTCGTTGTTACCACCGATGTTGTAGGTCTGACCCAAAGTCCCTTTTTCGAGCACACGCAGAACAGCCGCACAGTGATCTTCAACGTAGAGCCAGTCACGAACCTGCTTGCCATCACCATAAACGGGCAGTTGTTTGTCATTAAGGGCATTGTTGATGATCAGCGGGATCAATTTTTCGGGGAAGTGGTACGGACCGTAATTATTTGAGCAGTTGGTAATCAGCACCGGCAGCCCATAGGTGTGGTAATAAGCCTGAACCAGATGATCGGATGAGGCCTTACTGGCCGAATAAGGTGAACGGGGGTCGTAGGATGTCTCCTCGGTGAAATACCCGGTCGCCCCAAGACTGCCGTAAACCTCATCGGTCGAGACATGGAGAAAGCGTTTATCAGCCAAACCGGTCCCATCCTGCAGCCAGGATTTACGTGCAGCTTCCAGCAGAGTGAAGGTGCCGACGATGTTTGTTTGTATAAATTCCGCGGGGCCGGCAATACTGCGATCAACATGGGATTCAGCAGCAAAATGAACAACCGTGTCGATCTTCTCTTCAGTGAAGATCTGTTCAACCAGTGCCGCGTCGGTGATATCCCCCTTAACGAAACGATAACGACTATCGTCTTCGATGTCGCGGAGGTTTTCAGGGTTCCCGGCGTAGGTCAGTTTGTCGAGATTGATCAACCGACAGTTCGATTTCTGTCGAAGGACAGAGCGGACAAAGTTGCTGCCGATGAAACCGCAGCCGCCGGTGACAAGAACATTCATGTGACACCCTCTTATGTAATCGGACAGAAAAAAGGGATTGAGAGATAACGACTTATCGTCTCCCAATCCCTTTTATTCAATAACGAAAAGAACCCGTGTTAATCAGCTGACTTACTGTGTCTTTTTCTCGTCTTCTACTACGATCTGGTCCTTGATCCGGTCAAGTTTCTTTTCACCAATTCCTTTGATGTTAATCAGTTCGGCGACATCGGAAAAAGCGCCATGTTGCTTTCTGTACTCTATAATCTTGAGCGCTGTTTTTTCGCCGATACCGTTCAGCTCAGAAAACTGCTCAACCGTTGCGGTGTTGATATTAAGCTTTTCCTGCGCCAAAACAGGCTGACAGAACAGCAAAACCGACAACAGCACAACACTCAAAATTCGTGCACTGGCTACAAACATAATCCCCACCCCTTTCTTAAAAGGCCCCATTTAAGGGCGTTAAAAACTCCGATAGATACCGGGTTCTTTTCGCCGTATCGTGTGTAATCGATCTACAGTAAATGCGATCATCCACACAGCAGGTCACTTTACCAGTTTTTCCGGTTAAAATGAACCAGAAAACAACCTATCCCCTGTCAAGAATATAGCGTGCAGCAGAAGCAAGGCTGTCAAAACAGCAACCTCGGTCCACACTGAACGTCTCTGGATCGTTTTCAGGCTGAATCTTAAGCGAGCGACACCCTGCTGCACGCCCGGCATCAACGTCGGACATCTTGTCACCAACCATCCAGGAGCGAGGCAGATCGATCGACAAGTCTGCAGCCGCCTGCAGCAAAAGACCGGGACTTCCCTTGCGACACGTACAGGATCGTGTCAGCGGGCCGTCCCCTGCGGTCGGGTGATGAGGGCAGACATAAATGCCATCGAGAACCACACCGGACTCAGCTAGAACCGCCTGCATGTGCCGGTTAATCTCTGTCACCGTTTCAAAGGAAAAGTATCCACGGGCCACACCCGACTGATTGGTAACTACAACCAACAGAAAACCTGCTGCTTGGAGCTTTCTGAGGGCTTCAGGAGCACCCGGAAGCAACTCAAAATCATCGATCCGCTGCAGATAATGGCATTCACGATTGATCGTTCCGTCGCGGTCGAGGAACACCGCGGGACGTAATGGCGTAGAGACGGTTCTCACAGATCTTTCTGCCAGTTTTTACCGCGGCCGACTCCGTAATAATCGAACCCTTGCAGAGTCAACCACTCGGGATCATAAATGTTACGGCCATCAAAGATCGTCGGCTGACGCAACTGCGAGCGGATTTCGGTAAAATCGGGGCTGCGAAACTCCTGCCATTCGGTTATCACCACCAGAGCATCTGCACCCGTCAGGGTTTCCTCCGGAGTCTGGCAGAAGAGCAGGTCCGCCCGGTCACCATAAATCCTCCGAGCCTCATTCATCGCCTGCGGGTCGTAAGCCTGAACCCGTGCACCGGCGGCCCATAACTGCTCCATCAGCACCCGGCTGGGTGCTTCACGCATATCGTCGGTCCCCGGCTTGAATGCCAGTCCCCACAGGGCGATGACGACACCTTTTAATTGACCATCAAAATGGCTGTGGATCTTCTTATAGAGGAGCGATTTCTGCTCGGTATTGACCGTTTCCACGGCATTGAGCAATCGAGCCTCGTATCCGGCCTGATGGGCAGTTCGTCCCAGCGCCTGCACATCTTTCGGAAAGCAGGATCCGCCATATCCGGCACCGGGATAGATAAAGGAATAGCCGATCCGTGAATCCGAGCCGATACCATGACGCACCTGTTCGATGTCGGCGCCGACCCGCTCGGCAATATTGGCCAGTTCGTTCATGAAGCTGATCTTTGTCGCGAGCATGGCGTTTGCCGCATACTTGGTCAGTTCCGCTGAGCGCACATCCATGACCACCATACGATCCCGATTCCGATTAAATGGTGCATAAAGAACCTTGAGCAGCTCCGTTGTGCGTGGATTTTCTGTCCCGACCACGACCCGGTCCGGCTTCATGAAGTCAGCGATGGCGTTCCCCTCTTTGAGAAACTCCGGATTGGAAACGACATCAAACTCAAAATCCACCCCCCGATCATCCAGGGCTTTCTGAACTTCGCGACGTACCAAATCGGCAGTTCCAACAGGCACCGTCGATTTGTCGACAACAATCCGGTAGTCCGTCAAGCGCTCCCCGATGCTGCGCGCAACAGCAAGGACATACTGCAGATCCGCAGAACCGTCCTCATCCGGCGGAGTTCCTACCGCAATAAACTGAAACAGACCATGCGCAACAGCAGCATCGATATCGGCGGTAAACTCCAGCCGCCCGGCCCGAGCATTGCTCTGAATCAGTTCGGTCAGCCCAGGTTCATAGATCGGCACCTGACCCTTTTGCAGCATCTCTATTTTATCTTGGTCAATATCAACACAAACGACATCGTTTCCTGCCTCGGCGAGACAGGCGCCGGTGACAAGACCGACGTAGCCTGAACCAAAAATGGTCACCTTCATGAAGTTTTCCCTCTTATAAATTTGGCCTATACAGCCGGGTCATTATATTGCTGGACTATTTTTTCGATCAGGCTGGTGGTTGATTTGCCGTCGACAAAGGTAATCAACTCGACACGACCACCATCACGTTCCACAACATCTTTGCCCACAACCGCCTCGGCTGTGTAGTCCCCACCCTTGACGAGAATATCCGGGCGGACGATCTTGATCAGCTCATACGGCGTATCTTCATCAAAGATCACCAGATAATCGACACAATCGAGAGCTGCCAGGATATGAGCCCGCTCCTGCTGTTCGATCAGTGGACGCAGCTCCCCCTTCAGTCGCCGGATCGACCGGTCCGAATTCAGACCCAGCACAAGAACATCACCGAGCTGTTTTGCCTTCTGCAGGTATTTCACATGACCGACATGCAGTAGATCGAAACAACCATTGGTAAACACAACCGTCTTTTTCTGCGCCTTCACGTCTTCCAGAATATCCTGCAGGACGTCTGGAGCAACAATCTTATGATCTTCGTGATGTGACGGAAGAGCTGCTTCGAGAATCTCCTGCGGAGAAACGGTCGATGTCCCAATTTTACCGACCACGACCCCGGCCGCAACGTTGGAGAGCCAGGCAGCCTCTTCGAGGCGGAGACCTGCCGCAATTCCGGCGCCCAATACCGCAAGGACAGTATCACCGGCACCCGTCACATCAAAAACCTCGCGGGCCTTGGTGGAAAGATGCGTTTCATCTTTCCCGGTAAAAATGGTCATTCCCTCTTCACTGCGGGTCAGAACAAGGCTTTCCAATTGATAATCAGCGATCAATGCGCGGCCGATCTGAATCAAATCAGAGGAACGTCGCAGAGACCGTCCCGTCGCAAGCTCTGCTTCAGCGCGGTTTGGCGTCAGCAGCGTCGCACCTGTATAGCGGCTATAGTCGGCTCCCTTGGGATCAACGATAACTGGAATTTTCAACTGTTTTGCGTGGCTGATCAGGGTCTGTAAAACCGTCGGGGTTAAAACACCCTTGAGGTAGTCAGAAACCAATATCGCCTGATAAGACCGGTCACAAGACAAGAAGATGTCGATAAGCTTCTGTTCTGTAACTACGCTAAGCAGCGACGTCTTTTCACGATCGATACGCAGCATCTGTTGATTGTTCGCCACGATTCTCGTTTTACGGGTCGTCGTCCGTTGCGGATCGGCAACAACTCCCTGAACATCAATCGACAAAGCCTGCAGTTGACGTGTCAGTTCGCGACCGTCGGGATCATCGCCAACGACGCTGGCAACATCGACCATGCAGCCCAGAGCCAACAGATTATTTATGACATTACCGGCTCCACCGAGACGCAGGTCTTCATCACTCACACCAACCACAGGGACAGGAGCCTCGGGAGATATCCTCGCAGCATGTCCCCACAGATATTCGTCCAGCATTAAATCGCCAACGACGAGGATTCGTGTCTGCTTGAATGCATTCAAAATCTTTTTCATATTTTGGTCGTTCATCTATACTCCACGAATTCAGACCTTAACACAGGTCGGAGTGCGCACAAGCTTCCTGCTCTATGAGGTCACACAGGATATGTATAATCGCAACATGAGCTTCTTGAATCAGTGGTGTCGATTCAGAAGGGACCGTTAGATCGGCATCCACGATTTCAGAAATCTGGCCCCCATCTCGTCCCAAAAGACCCACGGTAAAGCACCCCGCTTGTCGTGCTACCAAAAGAGCTCTATGGACATTTTCGGACTGTCCACTTGTTGAAATACCAACAACAACATCACCGGATTCAACCAACGCTTCAACTTGACGGCTGAAGATGGCATCAAAGCCGTAGTCATTCCCCACAGCGGTCAACACAGAGCTATCCGTTGTCAGGGCAACAGCAGGCAGCGCTTTGCGCTCCCTGAGAAATCGGCCGACAAGTTCTGCCGCAAAGTGTTGCGCATCAGCAGCAGATCCGCCGTTCCCCATGACCAGAACTTTTCGCCCTATTGAAAGGGCTTTTGATATTTCCTCGGCGCAACCGGCAATAGATTCCGTAAGCTCCTCGGCGACACGAGTCATAACTTCAAGATGAGAGGCAATATGCTTTTTGATATGATCCTGCACAACAATACTCCTATGCGAAGTGCAATGGATTTCAGGTGTCCCAAAATCAAGAAAAACAGGACGGGATGATATCACAAAATGGGGGAAAAGTTCTTTTCTGTTTTTGAAGTTTCCGTTTGCATCTCAGTGGACTTTCTATAGACTACACACCGCTTTCCAAACGATATAGAATCGTGACGAGGTCAGGTCAATGTTCAAAACACCACCCAAAAACCTGTGTATCTTACGGCTATCGGCCATTGGCGACGTCACACATGTGCTTCCGGCGCTGCGGACAATTCAAGCGCACTGGCCACACACCAATATCACCTGGGTTATCGGTAAAGCAGAAGCCACCTTGGTCAACGGAATAAACGGTGTCGAATTTATCATTTTTGACAAGAGCAAGGGGCTAGCGGCCTACCGTGAGTTAAAAAAGACACTCAATCATCGTCAGTTTGACGTTCTTCTTCACATGCAGGTTTCTCTGCGGTCTAGCATTGCAAGCCTTATGATCAAGGCCCCCATCAGGATCGGTTTTGACCGAAGAAGAGCTCGTAACGGTCAGTGGCTCTTTACAAATGTCAAAATAGCGGAAAAATCATCTCAGCATGTTCTCGACAGCTTCCTGGAATTTCCACGTCTCATGGGTCTTGAAACAACTGATCCGTGCTGGGACCTGCCGATTTCAACGGGGGCTGAACATTTTATAGAGTCTCTCGCACCCACTGACAATCGATACATTGCAATTAACGCCTGCAGCAGTAATCGCGCACGCAACTGGCGCAATTGGGCAATCGATGCCTACGCGGCAGTGATCGACTACGCCTACGAGAACTATGGTGTCAGAACGGTGCTCACAGGCGGTCCCGATTCCCTCGAAAAAAACTATGCTCTCCAGATAACTGAAGCAACACGACATAAGCCGATATCAACAGTAGGTCAGACAACACTCCCCCAACTGGCAGCCCTCCTAAAACGCGCCGAGGTTTTAATTGCCCCAGACACGGGACCAGCGCACATCGCTACTGCGGTCAACACACCTGTCATAGGCCTATACGCCAGCTCCAACCCGAAAAGGACCGGTCCCTACCGTTCGCTCACCACAACAGTAGACAAATACCCTCAGGCAATCGCAGACGAATTCAAAAAAGACGTTGATCATGTACGGTGGGGGCAACGGGTACGTAACCCAAACGTCATGAATTTGATCACGGTTCAAGAGGTTAAGGAGATGCTCAATAAGATACTGTCATCGCGGTAGAATCATCGTTATAGGATTTGACGCCAGAGAAATTTTGGCAGGAAAACACGAAACGTCATCACCATCAACCTGCACAGCAACACCCTCCCCATCGATACGCACCTCCCCTGTCGTAAAAAAATGAGACATCGACCGTGGAAAGGGTTTTCTGATCAGTAAAAAAAAAGAATAGAGCAGCAAGGCGAAACGTCCGGGGCGAGTCAGCACACAGACCTCAAGCGATGATTTACGAAGCGACGCAGATGGACTTAAAACAAAGCGACCGCCATAATAGCGGGCATTGGAAACAACCACACCATATCCGCTTACGCTCTGACCATTGCCATCGTTCACTAATATCTGTGGGAAGGGATAACGCCAGTAGGTACGCAACGCGCTGTAAACATAAGCAAACTTACCCAGCCGGGCCTTCCAACGGCCATCCACACGCCTAACCACTTCTGCATCGAACCCAGCACTTGCCATCAGGGTGAACAGACGCCCATCGATGCATCCAAGAAAGACGGGGGCTTCTAACCCTGTCAGGATTTGCTCGCAGGCCTTGTATACGTCGAAAGAAATTCCGACTTCAAGGGCAAAGACATTTGTAGTGCCAAGCGGAAGAAAAGCCAACGGAATCCCACCAGGGTACATCCCGTTAACAACTTCGTTCAATGTTCCATCACCACCAGCGGCAACAATGAGCGTATAGTCCTCATCCTGGCATTGACGTGCCCGCCGCTCTGCATCACCCGCCGCACGGGTAAAATACAGAGTTACCGAACAATTTCGATTCTGAAGATATTGTCTTGCTCCTTCAGCCAGAGCCCTCGCCTGCGAACCTGCTACCGGATTTGCAATCATCAGGATCCGCCGGTCGATAGTCATTGTGTTGCCTTACTAAACCGTGAGAGTTCATCCATGACTGCAAGAATTCTGTTCTGGCGACTTCGATAAAAGAAACCAGAATCGGGATAGGGTTCATCAAGGCGGGTAGTTACGGCATCATCAAACAGATGGCTGCCGGCTTTCATCGGAAAGTTTGCCTTAAACTCATCATCGACATAACCGACGCGACTCCAATCCGATACGAGAACATATTCGCGACGGTCTGGGCCAAACATATTGATTCCCGTTGAATAATCGGAAGGTGGATTTGTAACTCCCAGAATCGGCATAATCGTCGCGGGAATATCAACATGACTTGTCAAATAAGAAAACTCTTGAGGCTCCCGATCCGGCAGATAAAGAACCATGGGAACATGAGTCTGAGCATCCGTAAACGCGTTATTGTGACCCCATCGACCCGTATCCAAAAACTCTTCACCATGATCCCCGGTAATCATAACAAGCGTATTTGTCAATAAGCCAAGCGATGCCAGCTTTTCAAACACAGCCCCGAGCAGCGTATCGACGTGATAGCAAGAATTGATATACCGGTTCTTGATAAGTGGCAGGTCCTTGTCTAACCGCATTTTCAAGTAATTTAAATCTTTCAGGTAGTCACTTTTAAGGATGTTGTTTTCAGAAAAGGTGTAGGGCGCATGGGGAGATTCAAGAAAAGCATAGGCAAAAAACGGCTGGTCGCCATCTGCGTTGTCGGTCAAAAAACGTATTAACTGAGCCACGGTCTGCTCGTCACGCCGATATCCGCGCCCCTTGACATTCTGTTGTAAACGAGCAGCCGGGACCGTTGAAAAAACAGTTTTGTCAAATTCAGGATAGGTCAACTTTTGACTGGCGAAGACACCAAATTCATACCCCTTATCCTGTAATACATCCAGCAGAACTGGACTCTTCTGCTGATCGATGAACTTGAACCAATAGGGTCCGGGCAAGCCATAAAACAGCGAAAAAATCCCCATCCGAGTAGCATTTCCACCGCTGAAATGCTGCAAAAATCGAAAACTATCCCGCGAAAACGCATCGGTGTGGGGCATGATTTCAGGCGACAGCATATCTGCCCGTAGTGATTCGACAGTAATAAATAGAACATTGAGGGGCTGAACTGAAGAATCAACGATGAGGGAGGAGCGTGGATATTCTAACAGCCCGGACTGCGACTTAACTTCAACCCCTGCTGTCTTTTTCACCTCAAAGCCCATTTTTTTTGCCAGTTTTCGAAAAGTCAATGGCGTGTAAAATGGGAAGTGTTGTGCCGATTGCAAAACCGGTGTATATGCCTGAATCTGACTCACGCCATAAATCAGCCGATCACCGGCGGTCACAAACACAATAAAGAGAACTACGACCCGCAGAGAGAACCGAATTCTCTGACGACTGTCACGCCCAAGCAGCCACCATAAGACCACATATAAAATAATTTCATACGCGAGGAGGATTGAGCCGCGCAAAAAAACCGAAAAAAATGTACTCGTAGTGCCCCCCAAAGATTCAATGCCGCCGGGTGTTTTCAGAAGATTCCAGACAAAACTATTTACATGAAATCCATAGAGGTCATAAATGAATGAGTCGGCATAGAGGAGGACAAAGGTCAGAGACGAAAACAAAACCGGAACAAAAAAAGAAAATAACTTTAGGCAGTTACTGAGCTTGTCAATTATAAAAAAGGGGGATAAAAACAAAAAAGACAACAAAACAGCAGGAAGAACATAAACGATGGACTGACTGAATAAAGCAAAATAACTAAATATGGTTTCTAAAAAATTTCCGTCCTGAACAACAGGAAAGAAAAAAGCAAGAAACGCAACAACACAAATATAATTAATTAAAAAAAACCTGGTTAGTACTGATTTAACTTTAGATTTCATATCGCGGATCGAGGAAAACCTAACTCGTTTTCCTATAGCCCTTCATCAGAGAGTTCCAGTCCTGATCTAAAAAGTGAAAATCAGGAGAATTATTTTTAAACTTATTCAATGATCTTTTCAGACGATATAAAGTTGCGCGCTTCCACCGCCCATCACTTCGAATTGCCCCCTTATCAAAATCGATCAAAGTAAAGTTAGATTTATTATCTATCAGTATATTTCTGGCATTTAAATCGGCGTGAAAAACACCTGCATCATGAAAACGGCGAATGAGTCTACCGAGAGAAACCCACAATTTCTCATCAAGGCGGCCCAACATCAACGCGTCTGCGAACGTTACAGAAGCAGGAATGAATTCTGTGATCAGGTCGGCGCGATAAAACAACCCGCAACGCTGTACCGTAGCAGCAACCGGGCGTGGCACAGGAAATCCCATCTGAAAAAGTTTTGAAAGCAAGTTCCACTCGCGCCATGGTCGACTGGATTCCAACGAAAGAAACAGGTAACGGTCACTCACTGCTCGCGCCACAAATCCACCACGACGATAATGCCTTAAAACGACTTTTTTCTCATCGACGTTAAAAAAATAAGCATCACCACGGCCAACAGCCTGACCAAAGTTTTTTTCTGGATCTACACGACGGCAAACATCAAGGTATATTTCTAAAGATAGGCCGACATAAGATTTGTCGAACAGAACAGTGATTGTATTGAATTTTTCAACGGTTGGAATAACTTTAATATCGACCGGAGTATAAGCAATCATCAAACTAGCTTCTTCTCATCAAATAATCACAGATCCTCTCCGTCGCCATTCCGTCCGTAGAGCCAACCAGTGCCTCTGTGTATTCTTTTCGTTTTTTTGAATACATTTCAGGATTTCTCAACTGGGTAGAAACAACAGAATGAAGCTCATTGTAACGAGAGGAATGTGCGCCTAAATCATAATAGTTACGAATGTCTGGGTCCATCCTTCTGTTAAACCGATAACGAAGTGGCCCTCGATATGTCCAGCGTAATTTCAAAAAATCACACCAAACTATAGGCTTATCAAGTGCTGCAAACTCAAACAGCGCAGAAGACGCCTCACTGATCAGTAGATCAGCGGTTACCATGAAAGGAACCAGAGATTGTTCCTCCATTCTGGCCAGATATACATGAGGATATCGCTCCCAAACAGTCAACTTTTTTCTCTGCTTCTCGTAGCGTTTTTTGATCAACGAAAAATAATGGGCTTTTATAATTATGTTGTAATCATCGAAGTCCTCTGGAAAATGATCAGGAAAACACTCGAGCGAACTTGGATAAAATGTCGGCGCATAAAGAATCGTTGATTTTGTCGGATCGAGGCCACATGCAGACAGATTGATGCCCGCCTCCTCTCCTTTGAACGCTGCATCAAGCTTGGCGAATCCGGTTTTGACAAAGTTGTTCTCGGGATACATCTCCTTAATCAGTGAATACCTGCCTTCACCCTCGACAAAACGAACTGTCATCGGTGTCGATGATTTTGTGTAATAACTCATCTTCGGTCCAACGCCATGGCCGAACTGGGCTGACTTCGAAAATTCGTGGAGTTCATCCAAGCCATCAAAACGATTCCCGAAGATCACCCAATCAGCTTTTTGCTGTAGATAATAGGAAAGCGCTTCTCGACTATCACTGACCCAATGCACAGGAACGTTCTCATTTTTTACAACATCATCAAATAACTCACGGAAATCACTATTATGGTAAATCACTAAGCAACATTCACAATTATTCTCACGCAGTAGCCTTGCAACAGGAAGGTATTGCGGAAGGTAATAAAACTCTTGAACATCGAATAGAATTTTCATAGGGAAACAAAGTTATTCAATAATGACAGGCACTTGAACATCAAAAAATCTTCTTGAACACGGCTTTCTTGACCGCCTCAACATCGGGATGAAAGTCAATCTCTCTCCAGTCATCAGGTGAAATTTCGCAGACATCAATATCTTTCCCCTCAGCAATCATGGAGTTGAAGATCTCCAACCAGAAGCGATTTCTGTTATCCATATCTTGCGCCATGGACAACAATTTTTTTCTGAACTGAGTCCTCATCTTTTCACCACGCACAACAACCAACCCGACCGATTCTGCCTGTGCCTCATCAAGAGGGATTTCTTTGGATATCCGCTTGACGTGTCCCTCTTCAATCAAGACTTTCATATCATCATCATCATAGCTACTTTTACGATCTATCGTTATTTGAGTCGTCGGGTCACTACCTTGAGAGATATGATCATAAATACCTGTCTTATAGATATTATCGCCATTTGTTATAACAAAGTCCCTATCCTCCATAATGTAGTTAACACACCAAAGAGAAAGCAGGTTATTTGAAATATCATAAAAGGGATTAAACACAATTTCGACTGGAATTTCAGAGCTGAATTGCTCAATCCTTTCTTCAATCTGGATACTTCTGTAACCTGTCACAACATAAACTTTTTTTATTGATTTACAAACGACAGCATTTTTTATTTGTCTCTCAAGAAGCGTAGTCCCATCACCAAGATCCAACAGTGACTTAGGAGTATCTTTTGTAAGAGGAAAAAGTCTCGTCCCTGTACCAGCTGCAAGTATTATAAGATTCATATATGCTCTCCTAAGATTAATACATATGTATCACCAGAAGTATGTATTGAAACACACCCTGCCGTCATGTCCCTTATGACAAAGGACGTTTTCTCAATACTGAAAGGTAGGGGATTGCACTTTCGTGAACACATCCAATTTGTGCAGGAAAAGGTAAATTCAGAATCTTTGCCATAGCAAAGCGATGGCAGCCCGCACCGGAAAAAAAAGGAACTCCATCCGCACCGATATGTATTAAAACTCCGCCGGACTCCCTGAAACCACCTTTTCTGATACGATCCCTGACCTTAAATCCGCCCGAGTTTTTTATTTCGTTAAAAACAACATCTAACCCCTCAAAGCGCTTCTTCACATCCTGCAAATCAGCACACTCATCGTAACGCCCAAATTTGGCAATCTTGTCCAGCATAAAGCCTTCTGCACCGGAATCCTCCCAAGACAGACCTTCAGACCAGTGCGAGAAGCAATAAACCATCTTTTCAAGCGAGTTCACAGGAAACACGTCTACAGAGGGCCAGGGACTTTTTACGACAACCCCGGACGACTGTCTCAATCGGAGCTTGGTCAGTTTCTTAATCGCTTTGGGTGAAACATAATCGTTGCAACGGTCTGGCTCGATCCACACCCGTTCAGCATACCTAGGCGCACCGCTCCCATAGCGCAATCTGTTCATTGAGTCAAAAACGAAGGCTCTGCTAAGATGTTTAAATCTCATACCAATCTATTTATGCAATACCACAGGTTGATTTAATCGGACCATTGCATCCCCCCCCTAAGCCGATCCCTTAAACCTGATAGCATAGTGACGGCAGAGAGCTTCCCACTGCATTTTATTTTGATCTAACTTGATATTCGTATTCTTGAGTGCTTTCCCCTGAGTACGAATGATAGGGATCGGCTTCATACCCGGATCAAGAGACTTGCGCACTTGGGTCCCCTGAAGAAAAGACATGGCCTTAAACCACAGGTCATCAGCTTTGGGAGTTAACTTCAAAAACAGTTCACTCTTGCAGACATCGCCCATCAGGGAACGGGGTGGATAAAGCACCCCCCCATAGCCAACAGGCATCAATTCAGGATAAGTTGCTCCCCCTTCCCTTTCGATCGGCCACATGGCATAAGGCAGGAGCGTATCATTATCGCCATAAGTGATCTTTCGACATCGGTGGGTTATGATCGAATCAGGAAATTTTCGATGATCAACCCAAAGCCTACCCAACCAACCGGCATCGTACATACTGTCGTCATCGCATGTCACAATAACATCATCAGGAAAAGCTTCGAGAGAGTGAATCAATTTTCTGTGCGAGCACGTCAAAGGTGAATATCGTATCTCGAACCGTCTTCCTTCTAGCTGAACCAACGTTTCAGGTAGGGAGTTTTTTAAATCATCATTGAGCCACAGAACGATTTTTTCAGGTTTGCATTCCTGTGCCAACAGACTACGAATTGTCAGGTGCAGTGTCTTTAAGCGTGAGGGGATCGATGTCAACGAAACGACAACAGGCAAATCATCCGCAGTTTCCTCGTGGAGAGAGCAACAGCTTAGCCGCAGAAGTCGCCAGCTACTATACAAAGACAGAGGATATTCTTTGACTTTCAAGACCGGGTATCCTCATTGAGATATTGGTCAAGACCCAGGGGAGACCTGACAACCTTGTGTTTTTTGGTATACGCGCTTATCTCTCTGTTTTTCAGCCTCGTCTCCAACGTCGAGTAACCACGCGAATGATCAAGATGCAAACAGATGGCCGAATAGCGGATACGCTTTCCTTCAAGGCCTAAGTGAACCAGACGATAACCGAACTCACAATCCTGACCACCATACTGCATATTTTCGTTAAAACCGTTAACGGCAACGATATGCTCTCTGTGACAGGAAGCGCTGTGTCCGTTCCAGGTCGTTCGTGTTCGACTTATGCGATTCAAGAAGTCGGCAAACCGGCCTTTAGCGATCAGCTTCAAAGCTTTATGGTTGGTTTTGAAACCAGCATCTTTGAGCCAGCCAAGATCAAAAGCTCTCTGGGAGACAATGTCATCTTTCGTAATCGCCTTACTTACATCCATCGGCAGCTTAAAATAGCCACCGGAAAGATAGCAGCCCTTTTCTGCAAAGCGGAGATGTTGAGCGACGAAATCGTTTCGAGGAATACAGTCACCGTCGGTAAATATCACATATTCACCTTCGGTGGCAGCAATGGCCTTGTTCAAAATTCTGGATTTTTGAAACCCATCATCCCTTTGCCAGACATGCTTGATCGGAATTTCAGATTCAACACGCATGCGGTCGATCAAAGATCGAGTTTCCTCGGTCGATCCGTCGTCAGCAATAACGATTTCAAAATCCCGTACTGTCTGGCAGAAAAATCCCCACAATACCTTTTCCAACCAAGCTGTAGAATTGTAAGTCGAAAATATTACAGAAGCTTTAACAGTATTCATTTACCTTAAGTACTTTCAAGAAAAAGTAGCAACAGTCAAAAGTGAGAATCAAAGACAGATACAGCCTAACCCTAAGCGCACACTTACTTCAGATTTTCAAAAAATTTTCTATTATCAAAATCCCTCACAGCCCTACGAGCAGGATTCATCTGACTCTCAGAGCCTCCATGAGAAAGGAGCGGAGGGAAGGCTTGATACACGGTCCCTCTGCCCTTGAGTCGTTGAGTAAACTGAGCTCCGACCCCACTTGATCTTGTCGGTTTGCGTTTCCACCGAGAAAGAGGCATCGGTCGCACCCAGTACCCTAGAGTTTCAAGAAAAGATCGATCCGCAAAAAAACCAGCGAGATCAAACCAATCGGTTCTCCTGACCGGAAGCCCAGGAATGTTTTTTCTTACAAATCTAATCCATCGACCGTCCGGCTCATCATCCAGTCCAGAGAAGAGATTTAACACTCGTCGTTTTTCATCATAAGCAGTTCCTTCCCACAGCTCTCTTAACTTCGGGAAAAAATTGTTAGTCAGACCAACATCATCTTGAAGAGAGAGCTGGTAACCAGCCCCTGCTGCCTTAGCAAGAATGAATTGCATCTGGTGCGTTCTCCAAAAAGCTTTCTTACCAAAATTTTTCTTAGCCTCCAACCAAACTCCGAGGTCACCAAAACAACGTCGTAGAACTTTTTTTGCGTGAGAATAGTCCGCATCGGATTCATCATTCTGAACAATTAAACAAATGTTCCATGTTTCATGTTCTAAAGCGCTGTGAAGTTCCTCAATTAACCGAGCACAATCATCCGGTCTGCGATAAGTCGTGATAAAAATCGAAACATCCAATTTTTTCAATTGGTTAAGTTTGCTTACTGCCCTGTCACCACCTATCCATTCCGCTATGAACTCAGAATCGGACTCACGAGGAAGAAGAGGTCGGTTAAGACATGTCTCTAGCTTCCTAACATATTTTTCACCTAGTTCATAAGGGGTCAGCATTATTTGCTCAAATATTCTACATTTAGAAGTTCAATTGGTCATTCAGGACAACGGACTCTTTTTGCTAGCCGCACGCATTGTATCCAACTTGGATGAGATAAAAACTGTATCCACAAATTTTAGCTCTCTCAGAACTGTTGAACAACAATTATCTCAGCCTTTTGATTTTACTAGTAGACCTTTGGAATTTCACTAATCCTGAACAGAAGCGAATGGTCTGAGCAACAACCATTTAAGAAAGCAATAAAAAGAAATATATAAAATTTTCAGCGTTCTAATTTTTAAACAAAAAAAAGATAAACATTTAATACTTCCCCAACCCCCCAAACTAGAGCTATTCAAATATTTAAATAAATATTTTTTTACCCTAAAATAAAAAGCTTTTTTGTCAAAATACTTATCATTAATATTTTTAGCGGTGTCAGCCATTCCATCAACAATTAAGAAGTAGGCCAATTTCTTTTTATCTAAATTAGCCGAGGTCATAATCGACCCAGACCTAATACGCCGCCTAAAATATGAATCTTTTTCAATATAAATAGATTTTGCACATGAAGATAAAGGGAAAATTATTTCCTCATCTTCATGAATCATATCCTTAAAGACTAATCCATTATCAATCCAAATACTTTTTTTGGAGATATAGAGACAAGCGCTCGAAAAAAATGATTTATTATTAACCATCTTGCTTATAAAAAAATCTTTACTTTCATAAAAACCTGAGATCTTTCGATAATACTCTCTATAAAACTCTCCTTTAAAGCCCTTATCATAAAACGTTTCACCAGAAAAATATAAGATATCAGGCTTATTATTTTCCAAGACCAATTCAGAAACACGCTCTATAAAATCATTTTCCAGAATATCATCCGAGTCAAAAAAATATATATAATCCCCTGTTGCTCTTTCCAATCCTACATTTCTGGCCAATCCAAGGCCCATATTCTTTTGTTTTACTATGGATACAAATTCTACTTTATCAAACCCATCAATAATAGTACCTGTAGAATCCGTGCTCCCATCATCAATGACTATAACCTCGTAAGGAGAAACAGATTGGCTAACAACTGACGAAATAGCTTCGAATATATATTTTTCAACATTATAAGCAGGTATTACAACTGAAATCTTTACCACAATCTCCTCTTAACTGACCTGATCTTTTTATTGAAAAATCTCTTTATAAAAAATTCAAACACATACACAACTATTTTCAGCCTATCTAAGACACTAAAGGGCCTGAGTATCTCAAAAAGCGTTCGCCCAATATATTTATTTTGCAGATTCTCATTTCCCTCTTCACCGTACTCACCTCCTACAAACAAACAGGCATCAACAGTAACCCTAATCTTGTCCATAGAGGTTCGGCGAGACCAGACTCCCCCTTCGTGAACCCGGTAGACCGCAGGGGTCACAGAATCGATATACGCTGCACCCCCGAACCGCGCTGCATAGGCTGAAAGACAGACATCTCCCGCTGTAGGAAAGTTTCGCCTAGCAGACCATTCATAATCAAATCGTCGCAACATTCTCGTCAACGTCGGTATAAATGGTGCTGACTGGTGGTCTCTCTGACTATAATTCACACAATATTCGTCACGAAGTAATGCGCCCAAGACTTTTCCATCATGGACTCTATACGCATTATGGTAAACAACAGAGACATCTAGGTTTTTATCCAATAAGTCTGATTGCTTTTGTAGCTTACCATTATCAGTCCAGTAGTCATCCCCTTCACAAAGAGCGATATACTCACCACGAGAAGCTGGGAAAGTATAAAAAGATGGTCTTATTCCTTTTGAATATTGATTTTCATTTTGAATTATTTTTCGTATTAACTTTGGATACTTATCTGCATAATAATTAATAATTTTTATGGTTCCATCTGTTGATGCATCATCATGAATTATTATTTCAAAAGGAAAGGTCGTAACTTGAGCAAGAAAACCACTTATTGCGGCCTCAATATACTCCTCATGATTAAACGTATGACAAACGATAGTCACCTTAGGTTTTGCATCTTTATCTTGCCATGCTGACACGATTTCACTCTGCGTCAAAGGCTTGAGAGCTTGCGGAGCGGAATCTCCTTTTTTCAATTTCATATAACTCAAATCTTAACCCATCATATTTTTTTTGAGCATCTCGTCTCGTCAATCAACATTACCGGGATACCATCACGTAACGGATAGGCCAGCTGGCAATGTTCACAGACAATAACTGTCCCCTGAGGGGATACACTCGACTTACACTTCGGACAGGCTAAGACTTTAAGCAGCGTCTCATTCAATTTCATTTTGTATCCTCTTGCAGATCATCTCCAACTGGACATCAAGTGCCTGCTTATCGAAAAAATCAAGTTGCAGAGAAGCAACATAGCACGGTTTTCCAAGCTCTTGATTCGACAGTTTTACGGCGTCTTTTTCTGTGGTCACATAGTAATCCACACTATCGCGTTGTGACCGTAACCACTCAAGCCTTGCCCCCGAATAAATAGCATGGTCAGGAAACTCTACCCTCTGGGTTAGAGTCAGCCCCATCTCCAGCAAATCTAGAAAAAACAACTGTGGGTTAGCAATCCCAGCAAAAGCAAGCCCACGTTGCCCCTTTAGGCTATTCAGACCGACTGGCTGTCCAGCCAAGGAGGTCATCTGGCTGGATATTTGATGGCGACAAACCGCAGCGGGAAGGCCATATATTGTATTTGATGCCACTCTCTTTGTTGCACGAGTCATGACAAGCAGATCCGCCCTTCTCAATGCACCATGAAATTCGCGCAACAAGCCAGCGGGAAGAGGAAACCCATTTCCGTACGGACGGCGCTCATCCAAAAGGACGACATTGAGATCTCGTGCAACCTGTTGGTGCTGAAATGCATCATCCAGAATAATCACATCCGCCTTTTTTTCGGCATTGATCTCAACGATTGCATCTTTCCTTTTAGGTGCAATCATTATCAATGATCGCAGATGCTTCTGAGCCAGCAGGAAAGGTTCATCTCCACAGTACGCGGGTGAACACAATGGACCATTTCCATCCGAAACAACCGCGCAACGACCGGAGAAGGTGCCACCATATCCTCGACTTACAACAGCTGGTCGTATTCCTCTATTTTCGAAGTACCCGAGAAGATAGTTAACAAAAGGGGTTTTTCCAGTACCACCAACGGCAATATTACCGACCGAGATAACGGGAATCCTGGATCGATAGGATGGCAACACTTTTGCTCCGTACAACATAGACCGGAGCCACGCGATACCCCCATAAATCAAACCAAACGGAACCATAGCACAAAACAGGCCCCATTCCACCACCCCAGCCGGTCCTGACACCGCAAATCGTCTATGAATCTCCTCGATTCCTTTCACTTTTTTGACTCAAGAATCCGACAGATACTGGAAAGCGTTTTCTCTGTCGCACCTACATTTTCTCGGATCAATGTCAGTCCAGCCTGCCCCATCTGATCACATAACTGTTCATTCCGGTACAGTTCAACCAGACAACTCACAAGCTCATCTCCAGAACCAACCTTGATCCCGCCACCACAGGCAAGCAGCAACCGGGATATTTCCTTAAAATTAGAGATATGCGAACCGAAAAGAACCGGTTTTCCTTGCTGCGCAGGCTCTAGAAGGTTGTGTCCTCCGACAGGGACAAGACTGCCGCCAACGAAAATCACGTCAGCCAAAGCATAAAACTTTGTCAACTCTCCAACCGTATCGACCAGCAGGATCTGAACCTCTTCACCCCCTTTTTTTTCCTTACCCAGAGAAGAGCGCAGAGCAAAAGGGATGTCTTCCTTTTTCAACAGTTCAGCAACGGAGATACAACAACCGGGATGCCGTGGAGCAAAAATCGGAAAGCTTGGGATACCACGTGAAATTAGTTGTTTATGGCACTGAAGCAAAATCTCTGCTTCACCTGAACGGATTGAACCGGCGACCCAAACAAATTTTCCG
Source organism: Desulfuromonas sp. (assembly GCA_002868865.1). Lineage (GTDB taxonomy): Bacteria > Desulfobacterota > Desulfuromonadia > Desulfuromonadales > Geopsychrobacteraceae > BM509. Next base: position 27,396 of record PKUC01000002.1, read on the forward strand.
GCCAACAGCTTTTTTTTCACCTGATCATCCAAAATGGCTACAGTACCAGGCATCGACACGGGTAGATCAAATTTCATATTGCCTGTCACCTGTACCAACTCAGGCGGCGCTCCCAGGGCTTTAATACGCCGTGCACAGGTAGCATCCTGCATAGCAAAGGCAGAAATTTTTTCAAGTAATGGCTTGACCAAGCTTTTTATTGAAAGGTATCGCGGAAAAGATTTTTTTGAGATACGACCGTTTGCAAGAACCAAAGGGATCGAATTTTCCTCAGCTATGCGAATGAAATTTGGCCAGATCTCTGTTTCGATAATAATTACAACATCAGGTTGAATTAGCCTAAATGACCGCTTTACGACAAGCGACAAGTCGAAAGGAGAGAAAACAACAAGATCGACATCTGCGGCCTCACACGCAACCTGCTGGCCGGTAAAGGTCATCCCGGATAACACAATTCGGCTTTCAGGAAACTTGTCCTTCAAAGCCTTTATCAATGGAAAAGACGCACGAACCTCGCCGACAGAAGCAGCATGGACCCAGAAAACCTGTTTACCGCACAAAGCCTGCAGATCAAACCCAGAATAAAAACCGAGTCGCTGACAAACACCCTTTAAACTGTTGCCATACGGAAGACCTTTGATAAATGCGTAGGGCACCAAAAACAGGCTAGCAACAAACAGTATCAGATCATACAGCAGATACACCATGGCCCTCCAACACTGAATGTGCGTGCTGATGAACATCCTCCATGGCCTGACTCAAGCGGGCACGGAACCTTTCCACACCTTCTTCCTTGGTAAAATACAGAGGGGTACCAAAAGCGTAAACACAACGGCCGAATGGGAGCGGAAAAAGAAAGCGGTCCCACGATGAAAAGCGAAAACCGCGGCTACAACAAAAGGCCATCGGCACAACAGGGCGACCAGAAAGTCTGGCCAGTTGAATAACGCCATCTTTCAATTCACGTCGTGGGCCACGCGGGCCATCCGGCGTAAGAACAATGTCGACTTTCTCCTGAGTTAGCGAGACCAGTGATCGAAATGCGGCTCTGCCTCCCCGACTGGATGAACCGCGTACGGCATCGATATCAAAATAACGCATCGTCCGCGAGAGAAGCTCCCCATCCTTGGACTCACTTATAAGAACGTTAACTTTCGGTCCGCGATAAGAAAAAACCATCAACATGGTCTGTTCGTGCCAATACGGCAGGATCATATGCTCGCCACTTTTCCAAAAGGCACGCAAAACGTCTTCTCCTACAAATTCAACACGATTCAAACGATAAATCAGTCGAATCAAAAAAGACGCAAGCGGTGGGACAAGACACAGCAGAACTCGATCGCTAATTTTCATGAGGAGCTCTGTTCGCTAAACTGCATATCGTAAAGACGCTTATACAAGCCTCCTTGCTGTAACAGTTCATGATGTGATCCGGATTGAATCAACTTGCCATTATCGAGAACAAAAATCTTATCAGAATCTATTATTGTAGAAAGACGATGAGCGATAACAATTGTCGTTTTACCGTTCACTAAGTTACTGAGAGCTTTTTGTACCTTTGTTTCGCTTTCAGTATCTAAAGCACTTGTTGCTTCGTCAAGAAGAAGAATTGGAGCATCTTGCAAGATTGCACGTGCAATACAAAGTCTTTGTCTTTGCCCCCCAGAAAGTCTAACACCTCGATTTCCAATAATTGTTTCATACCCATCAGAAAGAGAGCATATAAAGTCATGCGCATGTGCAAGTTTAGCAGCTGAAATAATCTCATCGGTAGAGACACCGTCTCGACCGTAAGCAATATTCTCAGCCACAGTAGCATCAAAAAGAAAGCTTTCTTGATCGACCATAGCAAGGTGGTCATGCAGCGATTTTTGAGTCACATCGCGTACATCATTGCCATCAACCACAACACAACCTGACTGAGGGTCATAGAAGCGTGCCAACAAAGCAAAAAGCGTTGTTTTTCCTGCACCACTCGGTCCCACCAACGCCACAACTTCACCCGGTGAGATTTCACATGAAAAATTTTCTAACACCTTTTTGTCTTCGTAAGAAAATGATACCCCCTTAAATTGGATCTCACCTTTTACGTTTGACAATTCAACGGCAGGACTCTTTTCAATAATGTCAGGAGCCTCATCCAAGACATCAAAAATGCGTTCAGCAGCGCCTAAAGCACTTTGGACGATATTATTGACCTTCACCAAACTTTTCAGAGGGGTGTACATCAAAGAAATTGCAGTCAGAATGGAAAACAACTGTCCTTGAGTCATCTGTCCGGTCATAACACGCTGCAAACCGTACCATAATGCGACTGCGGCACCAGCAGAACTTATCAGTTCAACTATTGGAGCTGACAGCGCAGAATATTTCACAGTCTTTTTGGAGTAGTTGTAGTACTTTTTGTTTTGACATTCAAAACGATCTATCTCATTAATTTCTCTAGAGAAAGATTTTACAATCTTTATTCCAGAAAATGCTTGTTCCAACGTCCCACTGAGAATGGCCATGGCCCCCTGGCCTCTCTTAGAGATATATTTAATACGTTTACCGATGCGGGAAGCAGGATAGACCGTTAGCGGTATAGCGACAAAGGCCATCAACGCCATCTTCCAGTCCGTATAAAAAGCTACAGTCACCAGAGCAACAAGCGTCAAGGACTCTTTCACAAGAGTCACAACAACATTAGAAAGTGTTGACTGAACCAAATTGACATCATTCAAAATTCTAGACATCAATTTTCCTGTAGAGTTTTTGGTATAAAAGCGTATTGACAGGCTCAGAAGATGCTTAAAAATACTATTGCGAATATCTTGAACAGCTAATTGCCCTGCAGTTTTTATAAAGTAGGATTGTACATACCGTGAAAAGCCCTTAAATCCAGCTAGGGCAACGACAAAAAACGGGACAAGCTTTGCCAGCGCAAAATCGCCTTGGACAACGATTCGATCAATAAACGGTTCCACCAGTTTCGCAACAAGTGCATCTGACCCGGCGACACCAACCGAAGCCAGCATCGACAGGGCAATACGTCCCCAATAGGGGCGGGCAAAAGCAAAAAGTCTTGCATATATGGTACGGTTATTCTGTTTCACGCGCTTTCTTTCTTGAACTCGATAGAATGCCTGTGTCCCCGGCTCATTTCGGTTGCGATCCGTGCGACCCGTTTGGAACAACCGGCGCTCCCCATCAGCTCCTGAACATCTTTAAGAGCGGAGCGAATTTTGGCGGCATAAGCCTGATCATCGAGCAAATTTAGGATTTCACCGCTCAGAGCATCGGCATCGGCGGCGTCTTGAAGAAACTCACGGACGACCTGTTTGCCTGCAACGATATTCACAAGGCTGAAATAAGGAATCTGTACCAGTCTTGAGCCGACGGCATAGGTTAGCGGTGATGCCTTGTAAAGCACAGTCATCGGGGTGCCGGACAGAGCAACCTGCAATGTCACAGTCCCGGAAACAGTCAAAACCGCGTCACAAGCAGAGGCAACATCGTAGATATTCTCTTTGACAAGAACAATATTCAGTTTACTGCCCTTCAGCGCCTTCTCAAAATCGCCTTCATGTAGTGAGGGCGCGACAGGTAGCAGAAAAACGACATCCGGTTTGCTCTGCTGGATCTTCATTGCAGATTCGAGCAGGGTCTCAAAAATATATTTCACTTCACTGCTACGACTTCCAGGAAAAAGACCAACGATCTGTGACGCATGATCGATTTCGAGAGTATCGCGCAGACTACGCTCTTTCGGGCGTTCTGCAAACTCATCGAGCAGCGGATTACCGACATAGACGGCTTCAACCGGCTGTTTTTTAAAAAGTTCCGGTTCGAACGGAAAGATCAGCGCCAGGCGATCGACCCGAGCGCCGATAGTTTTGATCCTTCCCCTGCGCCAGGCCCAGACCTTTGGGCTGATATAATACAACACGGGAACCCCCGACTTTTTTGCAACTTTGGCGAGACGCAAATTAAAATCGGGAAAATCGATCAAAACCAGCAGGTCCGGCCTTTGATCACTGCGCAGGATAGTTTTTAACTGCCGGTACCTCGTGACGATCCGTGGCAAGTGCGCGACCACCTCAACGAGGCCCATCACCGAGAGCTCTGCAGAAGAAAAAAGCAGGCGGCAGCCGGCCTGCTTCATCCGCGCACCACCCACCCCGAAAAACTCCAGATCCGGGTCGATACGACTGGCGGCCTTTAAGAGATTACCGCCATGCAGATCTCCTGAAGATTCCCCGGCAACAATCAGCGCACGCCTTTTGCCCACGAGCACTCTCCAACACGTAAAAAAGAAGAAGCCGCGGTCTCCATCACGTGGGCGCAACTTCCTCTTTGTAATCCACTCAATGTCCTACAATCAGCGCGCCAGGCCACGCTCACTCTTTGCGAGAAAATCACGGAATACCGTCAGAGCTGGATCGCTTCCCAACTCATCATCGATTTTATGGATGGCTTCTTCCAGCGAAATGCCAGCTCGAAAGACGAAACGGTACGCCTGCTTGATGGCCGCCATCGACTCGGAAGAGAAACCACGTCTTTTTAGACCGATCAGATTCAGCCCGACCGTTTTGGCGCGATCCCCCTGCACGATGGTGTACGGAGCTACATCCTGAGCGATCATTGAACCACCGCTCGCCATAACATGGCACCCGACCCGGCAGAACTGATGTACAGCAGACAAACCACCCAGAATCGCATAGTCGTCTACCGAAACATGTCCGGCCAGGGTTGCGGCATTGGCAAGAATGACATGGTCACCGACCACACAGTCGTGAGCGATATGAGAGTAGGCCATAAACAGGTTGTCGTTACCAACCGTGGTTTGTCCACCCCCGTCTTCCGTACCCAGATGAATGGTGACAAATTCACGGACGGTATTGCGGTCCCCGATCACCAACGTAGAATCTTCGCCGTGAAATTTCAGATCCTGCGGAACCGCACCCACCGAGGCAAATTGAAAGATCCGGTTCTGCTCACCGATTCGGGTTCGGCCTTCGATAACCGCATGGGGGCCGACCGTCGTTCCGGCACCGATAGTCACATTCGCGCCGATAACGGCATATGGACCGATACTGACATCCTCTGCGAGGACGGCACCTTCACTGACGATCGCTGTTGGGTGAATCATCTTTTCGCCTTATCCTGCTATTTGTCCGCAAATGTTGCTTTGAGTTCTGCTTCAGCTACCAGGGTGGTCTCAACATAGGCCTTACCGGAAAATAGATAGATTCCACGGCGGCAGGAGACCAGCTCCAATTCAATCCGCAAGGTATCCCCCGGTAAAACCGGCTTGCGAAAACGAGCCTTTTCGACGCCGACAAAATATGTCACCTTGTCATCACCGATTTTATCAACCACAGAAACATAGGCCCCACCGACCTGAGCCATCGCTTCGATGATAAGGACTCCGGGCATGATCGGATGGTCCGGAAAATGTCCCTGAAAAAAGGGTTCATTAATGGTGACGTTTTTATAACCAGCAACCTTTTTCCCCTCTTCCATCTCTTCCAAACGGTCCACAAGCAAAAAAGGATACCGGTGGGGAAGAACCTTCATGATCTCCTGCACATTCATGACCAGCATAATTGTCTACTTCTCCTCAATCTCTAATTGCAGTTGTGCCAATGTCTTTTCAAGTTGATTTATTTTTTTCCGCATCTCCGGCAAATGACCAAAGGTCATGGCGGCCTTCAGCCACTCCCTGTGGTTTATAGCCGGAAATCCAGACAACACCTGGGGAGCGTCCTCGGTCTTCAGATTATTGGTCACCCCCCCCTTGCCACCGATAGTGATATTATCACCCATCGTAACATGACCAGCCACCGCGGACTGACCACCGAAGGTGCAGTGATTGCCGACCTTGCTGCTACCAGCAATACCGACCTGGGCAGTAATGACGGTATCTTCACCGATCTGAACGTTGTGGGCGATATGGACCATATTGTCGAGTTTGGTCCCCCTCGCGATACGCGTTTCTCCCAGAGCGGCCCGATCAATACAGGCGCACGAGCCGATCTCGACATCATCCTCGAGGACGACGATTCCGACTTGGGGAATTTTATAGTAACTTGAACCGTCCGGAGCAAAGCCGAAACCGTCCGATCCGATCACCGCCGAAGGCTGAAGAATCACCCTATCCCCCAATCGGCTCCCTTCACGCACGACCGCGTTGGCATGCAGAATACAGTTTTTACCAATGCGTACATTGTCGTAGATGACCACACCGGGCAGCAGCACCGTTCCGTCACCGATGATGACGTTTTCGCCCACAACGCATCCAGGATGGATCGACACGCTATCCCCACAGCAGACCGAGTCAGCGACATGCGCTTGCGAAGAAACACCGATCTCCGGGAACTGCGGTCCCTGCAGATGAGTCAGTATTTTGGCAAACGCCAGATAGGGATTAGCGCACACCAGAGTTGTCTTGCCGTCAACCTCGATCCCCGGAGGAACGATAACCGCCGTCGCCTCAGTTACGGTCAACTGCGAGCGATACTTGGGGTTTGACAGAAACGTCAGGTCGCCGCTGCGGGCGGTGTCGATGGGAGCGACACGGCATACCTCGACGGAACCATCACCGACAACATGCCCCTCGACAAGGCGCGCCAGATCCTGAAGTTTTGCCATCACCCTGTCCCGCTACTCAGACTTTGCATTGTAAGCATCGATCACCTGTTGCGTCAGATCAGCTTGATCCGATGCGTAAAGAAGCGAGCTTTCGGTTTTTTCGAGGATAACGTCGTAACCGCCTTCTTTGCCGATACGATCGATCACTTCAAAAATCTCGGACAAAATCTGCTTGGTAAAATCAGCATCCTTCTGTTGCAGCTCTTCCTGAATGTCTTTCGTAAAGCGCTCCAACTCCTTGACCTTCTGCTGGTACTCCCGTGACTTCTGGGCTTTCGCGTCATCCGACAGCAGAACGGCCTGTTTCTCGATATCCTGTTTCATCGCCAAAAGTGCATCCTGCTTCTCTTTGACGACAGCTTCATACGCCTTGACCTGATCGCTGATATCCTGCTTGGCCGTCACCCCTGCCTCTGACAGGTTCAAAGCCTTTTGTAGATCGATATAAGCCACACCCCCTGCGTAAACCGATGTGGCAGAAAAGAATACAAGTAGAAAAACAACAACTGACTTCATCAACGTTAAACCTCCTGAGTGTGTGTTCATTTAAAATGCGGTTCCGATGGAAAATTCAAAAACCGTATTTTTTTCTTCATCCCTTGGATCCAGGTTGTACCCCCACTCAAAACGGAGCGGGCCCAACGGGCTGAACCAACGGACACCCCAGCCAGCACTGTAACGCATATCGCGGAAATAATCTTCACCTTTAGCCCAAGCGTTGCCGGTATCGGCGAACAGCACCCCCTTCAGTCCCATGCTCTTGGAGATCGGAAAGAGGTACTCGAGATTAAAATATGCCGATTTGTTGCCACCGACAAAGTCACCCGTGTTCTCATCCTGAGGGCCAACCTCGCGGGTTTCAAATCCCCGGATGGAGCGGAGCCCGCCGAGAAAGAACTTCTCGTCGATCGGTACCGCATCATCAGTAGTTTCAGCGACAAACGCCATCTGACCATGCAGGGAGACCACCGTTCCCCAGAACGCCGGCCAGAAATGCCTGTGTGAACCGATGCTCTTGGCAAAATGCTCTGTCCCGCCCAGCCCGGCATATTCGAAGCTGACCTTTGATATCCCCCCACTCGAGGGGTCCTGATAATAGTCGGTACTGTTGCGGGTCACGGAAGCCGTCACCGAGGAGAGGGTCGACTCCCCCTCCTGCTCCGTAATCAGCAGGCTGGAAGACGTGACATCGTAGATCTCCTTGTCTTCATAGCGATAGGTCAGAAAACCTTTCACATCACGGGCCAGGGGATATCCGGCACGCAGCGCACCACCGGTGGTCCGCTCGGAAAAGTCACTCCAGTCCTGCTCCCGCTTGTAAACATCGAAACCGAGGCTCCACTTGCTGTCGAGGAAGTAGGGATCGGTCACCCCGACCCGATAGGTCGTGGAGGCGCCACCCAGCGAGGCGGCCAGATCCAGTTTGACGCCGTAACCACGGAAATTATCCTGACTGATGGAACCCTGCGCAACAAAATGATCGACCGAGGAATACCCGGCCCCCAGGGTAAAGGTCCCTGTCGGCCTTTCCACCACCTCAACTTCAAGGTTGGCCAGCGACGGTGACGTGCTCTGCGAATCGCGCAGGCTGACCGATTCAAAAAAACCGAGGTTACGCACCGACCTGCGACTCTGCCGTAACTTCGTCGCGCTGTACAGATCCCCTTCGGCAAGCTCTAACTGGCGGCGGATGACCTTGTCCCGCGTTCTGGTGTTGCCCTTAATCTCTATCCTGTCGATATGAACCAGCGGTCCCTGCTCGATATCGAACGTCAGATCGATGCGCTGCAGCTCTCTGTTCTTTCTGGTCAGCGGTGCCACATTGACGTAAGCATACCCCTGATCAGCATAGAAATCGGTCAGCGCCAGAACAGATCTACGCAGTTCCGAGCGGTTAAAAACGGCGGCGGGCTCCATCACAACCTGCGCCATCAGCGTTTCCTTGGTCTCGAGCAGGTCACCGCTGATATCGAGGGTCCCGACCTGATATTGCAGTCCTTCATGAATCTCAAAAACGATCTCCAGGTATTCCTCTTCGTCATTGAGAGCGATCTGTGGTTGCAGAGCATCAACATCCATGTACCCCCGATCGTGGTAATACTCAACGATCAGCATGACATCGTTCTGTGCCATATCCTCACGGAACGTTCCACGACCGGTCAACCAGGAAAGCCACCAGCGTTCACGGGTTTCAATCACATCTTCAAGGTCGTCACCTGCTACGGCATGATTGCCGACAAAGGAGATTTTACCCACCAGGATATTCTCCCCCTCATCAATTTTCAGGGTGAGAACAGCCTCATTCCCGTCATCAACATCAAGGAGCGGTTCGATCTTGGCTGTCCTGTGACCCTCCTCGATATAGGCCTGAAGAAACGCATCTATCGTCTGTTGAACTTCAGCGTCATCATACAGTGCCGGGGTCTTAATCGTCACCAGTTCGCGCAGTTCTTCTTCGTCTATCTCGTCAAACCCCTCAATCTTGACCTCAGTGAGCAGAGGCCTCTCGACGACGGTAAACGACAATATCTGCCCCCGTTCACCGTCGATAATCTCTGCAGAGATGTCATCAAAACGATTCAACGCGTAGATATCGCGGATGGCTTGATCTATCTCTTCGCTGGTGACGGGCCGATCAGCATCGATCTCGATATCGATAACCGCCCTGATGCTCGACACCGCGACCCGGCTGGCACCAACAACGACAATATCTTCAAGTTCATAATTTTCGGCCTGAGCAAAACCCGCTGCCAATAAAATCAGAACGCAGAGGCAGATCGTGCGCATGGATATCCAAGATAAGTATTTCATCAGTCCTATTATCGAACCTCTTGTTTTTTGTTCCTGATGTTAATTCAGACAGTCGTTGACCAGCTGCCCATCGTCCATTCGCAGGGTGCGATCAAGGCTGCTTGCCAGATGTTCATTATGAGTAACAATCACCATTGTCAGCCCGCGCTCACGGTGGAGGCGGTCGAGCAGTGTCATGATTTCGTTCGATGTGCGCCGGTCGAGATTCCCGGTGGGTTCATCGGCCAGCAGCAGCTTGGGATCACGCACCAGCGCTCTGGCAATCGCGACCCGTTGCTGTTCTCCGCCGGACAGAGCTCCCGGCTTATGGGTCAAACGGTCAGTCAGCCCAACCTCGGACAAAAGCGCCTCTGCCTGTCGGGTAGCTTCTTTTCTGGCAACCCGGCCAATCAGCAGCGGCATCATCACATTTTCCACCGCTGTGAATTCAGGCAGCAGCTGATGAAACTGAAAAATAAACCCGACAGAGCGGTTGCGAAAAGCATCCAGCCTGTCCCCCTGCAGGGCAAAAACATCTTCACCGGAAAACAGCACCTGTCCCGATGTCGGGCGATCGATTCCCCCGAGGATATGCATCAACGTGGTTTTTCCCGCGCCCGAGCGACCGACCACCGACACCCGTTCCCCCCTATTGACGGTCAGGTTGAGGTGACGTAGGACCGACAACTCACCACCGGTGGTCTGAAAACTTTTATTGAGGTTGCGAACTTCGATCATCCCGGACCTATTCGTAGCGGAGCGTTTCAGCCGGATCCATCCGCGACGCCCTCCACGCAGGGTAAACTGTCGCAGAAAGCGATATCGTCATCGCCACCACAACCACCGCAATCACATCGGTCGTGACAACCTCCGAGGGGAAATGCTCCATACCGTAAACGGCCTGATCAAAAATCTTGATGTGCAAGCCGCTCTCAAGGGCCTTAATAATCCGGTCGGCGTAGTGAGCAAGGGTGACTCCAAGCGCAGCCCCCATCGTCGTCCCCAGGGTGCCAACAACAAACCCTTCAAAGATAAAGATCTTCATGATACTGCGGGCGTTCGCACCCATCGCTCGCAGCACGGCGATATCACGGTTTTTCTCCATAACCACCATAATCAGGGTGGTCGCAATATTAAACGCCGCCACCAGAACGATGATTGCGAGAACGATAAACAGACCCAGTTTTTCCAACTTCAAAGCCGACAGAAACGATCCGTAGAGACTCTGCCAGGGACGGATCACGTACGGAAAATCGAACTGGCGGCTGAGGTCCTCAGCAACAGCAGGAGCCTGATCAAAACGGTCCAATTCGATCTCGACCCCTGTCACCATCTCGCCCATATCGAAAAAACTCTGCGCCACCGGCAACGGGATATAGGCGTAAAAGCTGTCGATCAGGCTGCTCTGTTTCTCAAAAATCGCCACGACCTGAAACGGCTTCATCTTAGGGATCATGCCGAAGGGGGTGATATTGAACAGCGGAGGAATCACATTAACAGAATCCCCGACCGACACACCGATACTCGTTGCAGTGTCGATGCCGATCACAATTCCCGGCCGCTCCGCACTGTCATCGAACAGGATCGTCCCCGCGGAACGGCCATCGATCGTCAACAGCTCCTGCTGAAGGGCCTTATGATCCGGCTCTACCCCCTTGACACTGACAGCAGCAACATTGCCACGCGATACAAGCATCGCCTCTTTGGCGACAAAGGGAGAGACAGCAACCACATGCGGCATGGTCGTCGCCCGCTCAACCAACGGTTGATAATCCTCCAGACCTTCGCCGAACTTCTGGACCAGCACGTGGGGAACGTTACCGAGAATCTGCTGGCGCACCCCGTCGGTAAAACCGGTCATCACCGCAAGAACAAGAATCAGTGCCGCAACCCCCAAGGTAACTCCGGCAATCGAAATAAAGGAGATCACCGAAATAAAGGTCTGCTTGCGCTTGGCCCGCAGATAGCGGAGGCTGATGAACCATTCGTAGGGCATCCGGAGCGTCCCTGCGGGCCTCAGCCCACCTCCGGCCTGAGCTGCGGGAACAGAATCACGTCGCGGATCGACGCCGAATCGGTCAGCAGCATCACCAGTCGATCGATACCGATGCCCTCACCGGCGGTGGGGGGCAGACCATATTCCAGCGCGCGAACATAGTCATCATCCATGGCATGAGCTTCCTCATCGCCCGCGGCCTTCTCTTCGAGTTGTTTGACAAAGCGCTCCCGCTGATCAACAGGATCGTTGAGCTCTGAAAATGCATTGGCCAGCTCACGACCGACAATAAACAGTTCAAAGCGATCGACAACCTCAGGGTTTTCATCGTTTTTACGGGAGAGAGGTGAAATCTCAGTCGGGTATTCAGTGATAAAGGTCGGCTGCCACAACTTCGGCTCGACCACTTCGTCAAAAATCTCCGCAAGGAGCTTGCCGTGCCCGATCCGGTCATCCAGTTCCAACCCGAGGGTGCGGGCATAGCTCAGCGCGCTGGTGCGATCTTCGAGAACTTCAGGCTCCACCTGCCCATACTTGACGATCGACTCTTTCAGGGTTAAGCGATCCCACGGCGGAGTCAAATCGACATCTTTGCCGCCGTAAGGGATGACAAAGCTGCCACAGACCTGCTTGGCGATGGAGCTGATCATCTCTTCGGTCAGATCCATCAGATCGTGATAGGTCGCGTAAGCCTGATAAAATTCCATCATCGTAAATTCAGGATTATGCTGAATCGATATTCCTTCATTACGGAAGTTGCGGTTGATCTCAAACACGCGGTCGTAGCCACCGACCACAAGGCGCTTGAGATAAAGCTCCGGCGCAATCCGGAGGAAGAGGTCCATCTTCAGGGTGTTGTGATGGGTCACAAACGGTTTGGCCGTCGCACCACCCGCCACCGGCTGCATCATCGGTGTTTCAACCTCAAGATAGTCCCGCTCGAGCATGAAGTTACGGATCAGGCTGACAATCCGGCTGCGTTTTCGGAACACCTCGCGCACATCGGGATTGACGATCAGGTCGAGGTAACGCTGACGATAGCGGGTTTCAACATCGGTCAACCCATGCCATTTTTCCGGCAGGGGCAGCAGTGATTTGGTCAACAGGCGGATCGTCTTGGCACGCAGTGAAAGTTCATCGGTCTTGGTCCGGAACGGGACACCGCGGATACCGATGATATCGCCGATATCGAAGCGCCGGAACAGTTCAAAACTGTCTTCACCGATCTGGTTTTTGGCAATATAGACCTGAAACCGACCGCTGCCATCCTGTAACTGCAGAAAAGCCGCTTTGCCGAAGTCGCGCCGCGCCATAATTCGCCCGGCGATGGCATATTCCGCTTCGGTCTCCTGCAGCGCCTCGGCATCATCATCGATGTGCATTTCGGCGATTTGAGCAGTGGTGTGCGACGTCTTGAAATCATTGGCAAACGGGTTGACCCCGCCCTCACGGTAGGAATCAAGTTTTGCGCGTCTCTGACCTAAAAGATCGTTCTGTTCTTCCATCGAATATCTATCCTTTGTAAGAAAATCAAGCTTCGAAAAATACCCCTACCCCGTGCTTGTCGTCAAGGGAAAAGCCGGTTCTCCGAACGAATGCGCCGGACAGATGGGGGACATCGCTCAAGACGGTTCAGCGCTGGCAGTGACGACAGAAGAAGGTTGAACGCTGGTTCTGCTGAACAACGACAATTTTATGGCCGCATGTCAGGCAGGGAGAACCGGCCCGCCCATAGACCTGTAGCTGCTGGCGGAAATATCCGGGACGACCGTCAACCTGCCGGAAATCGGCCAGGGTTGTCCCGCCCGCTTCAAGGGCTAGGCGCAGCACCCTGTCGATAGCGGCAGCGAGAATGCGATAACGGTTGAGCGAAATCTGCCCAGCAGGTCGATCAGGCCTGATGTTTGCCAGAAAAAGGCTCTCATTGGCATAGATATTCCCGACGCCGACAACGGTCTTTTGATCGAGCAGAAACGCTTTAACCGCTATCGAACGACGTCGTGAATGGCGATAGAGAAGATCTCCGTCAAAAGCTTCGGACAGCGGTTCCGGGCCCAGCTTCGCCAGCAACGGATGATCCGAAGGATCGCCATCGGTCCACAACAATGCACCAAAGCGGCGGGGATCAGTCATCCGCAGACAGGTTCCATCCTCAAAACAGATATCGACATGGTCATGTTTGCCAGCCGGCTCCGAGTCGTCCACAACTCGCAGATGTCCGGACATCCCCAGATGTAACAGCAACCCGCCCTGCTCAAGATGAAACAGAAGGTATTTGGCCCGGCGGGACACCGCCCGTATCGCCTGACCATCCAGCAGCACCTGCAGCTCAGGATCGAGTGGCCAGCGGAGTTTTTCCGTGCGCAAGACAACGCGGCAGATCGTACGCCCGACAACAAGCGGCTCGACCCCACGACGGGTGATTTCTACTTCGGGCAGTTCGGGCATGGTCTTCGCTTAAAACCGGATTTTCTCAGTCGCCTGGTCAAAATGGGAAAAGGCGATCCGCCCCACAGGTCCGGAATAGTCGGCGCGGGTCAGCTTCTGAGCGGAGTGGTAACACCACTGCTCACCCTCACGGATTAGCAGAGCCAACTCGAACAGAAGCTGCGTGTTGCCATCCACTCCCACCCGCATCCACAGCAGCACTTCAACCTGGCCGTCACTAAGGATACGCTGATCAGCGATCCCCCAATCACTCAGTGCTGTTCCTGTCAACTGTTCTGCGGCAAACAGAAGATATTCGGAACGGGAGGTAAAGTGCGCCAGAAAAGGTGCATCTGGATGATAGCTGTCGTAAATCAGACCGAAATCACCGCGCTCTAGCGCCTGCATCCGTGCTTCAATCGTCGAGGTGGGATCTGTAAAAGGATTCGTCTTCATCTAGTCTTTCAAGCGGGGATCGAGGGCGTCGCGAATCCCCTCACCGAGGAGATTATAACCGAGGACAGTAATCAGAATAGCCAGACCAGGGAAGACCGACAGCCACCAGGCACTGCCGAGGGTCTGCTTACCTACGATGAGCATATTGCCCCAGGAAGGCGTCGGTGGCTGCACACCGATGCCGAGAAACGACAGCGCACTCTCCGTCAGGATCGCCCCTGCCACTCCCAATGTCGCCGAAACCAGCACCGGCGATAACGCGTTCGGCAGGATATGCCGGAAGATAAGACACAGATCCGAAGCGCCCAGAGCCCGGGCAGCAAGAACAAAATCCCGTTCACGCAAAGACAGGAATTCAGCACGGACCAACCGCGCAACCCCCATCCAGCTGGTCATCCCGATGACAATCATGATGTTCCAGATCGACGGATTCAAAAAGGCGATGACGGCAAGAATCAGAAAAAATGTCGGAAAACAGAGCATAATATCGACAAAGCGCATAATCAGGGTATCAACCCAACCGCCGTAAAACCCGGACAGGGCACCGAAAGCAATGCCGATCAGACAGGAGATGCCGACGGCAACAAAACCGACCAGTAAAGAGATCCGCGCACCGTACAACAACCTCAGCAGGACATCACGACCCAGATCGTCCGTGCCTAGAGGGTGCTTTAAGCCGGGAGGCTGTAGACTTTGAGAAACATCGATGGCAGACGGGTCGCTGCCGCTCAGCGAAGCCAGCGCCGCAAGCAGAAACATCCCGAGGACAATACCGGCCCCTGCCAGCGCCATCCGGTTATGGCGCAAACGCTGCCAAATCACAGTACGCCAGAAGGATTGTCTTCGCTGCAGCATCATCGGCTTACCCCATTAAAAAGTCCGGCGATCACCAAAGCTGACCCGACACGACACATCACTGACCGTCTCCCTGGCTGTGACGGATACGCGGATCGGCGAGGGCATAGGAGATATCGGCCAGCAGATTGCCCACCAGAGTCAGGATGGCGCCCATCACCAGTATCCCCATAATCAATGGATAATCGCGCATCATCACCCCGTCGTAAAATAATTTCCCCATCCCGGGGATGGCGAAGATGGTCTCGAAGATGACGCTGCCACCGATCAGACCCGGGACGGACAGTCCGAGGATAGTAATAACCGGCAACAGAGCATTTCGCAGCGCGTGACGATAGATAACGACCCGTTCCGATAACCCCTTCGCCCGGGCAGTAAGAATATAATCCTGACGAATCACTTCCAGCATATTGGAACGCATATATCGGGAAAAGCCGGCCAGTCCACCAATCGCAGAGATAAAGACCGGAAGGATAAGATGTTGAACCCGGTCCAGCATCTGGCCACCGAAGCTGAGATAGGCATACCCCAACGACTTGATCCCGGAGATCGGCAGCAACCCCAGACGCACTCCGAACCAATCCATCATCAACAGCGCCAGCCAGAACGACGGCATGGCAAAGCCGACAAAGACCAGCACCGTCGTAGCACGATCAAAGAGGGAATTGCGCCGCACCGCGGACAACACCCCCAGCGGCACCGCCACAGCTAGAATCACCAGAATCGACAGCAGGTTGAGGAGCACGGTAACCGGCAAGCGCTCGGTGATTTTGTCGAGGACAGGGCGGTGATCCAACGCAAACGACTCACCGAAATCGAAACGGATCAACCGCCCCAACCAGCGAACGTACTGTACCGGCAGCGGTTGATCGAGCCCGTAGTAGACCCGTAGCCGCTCCTGAAGCTCACTGCTGGCCTCGGGGTTCATTTGCGTCTGCAGATCGGTCGGTTCACCGGGTGCCAGATGGATCACAACGAAGGTGATTAAGGTGATCCCGAGCAACAGCGGTATCATCATCAACAGACGTTTTATCAGGTATTGCAGCATCTTAAGTACAAATCACCTTACCGAAAGAGTCATACCGCTGGAGCTTCAGCGACTGTATTTCTGTTCGTCCTCTGGAACATACCAGTGGTTGAAGTTGTATCGGATCCCGGCCGGCGCGGGCTCAATCCCGCGAAACCGCTTGGCAACTGCGGGCAGCGCTTCTGGAATGTACAAAAAGGTGTAAGGTTGCTCCTCGGCCAGAATCTCCTGGAAACGGTCGTAATACGCTTTGCGCTGCTGTTGATCAAAGGTACGCCGCCCCCGTTCAAGCAGATCATCAACCTCCTGATTTTTATAATTGATAAAGTTGAGCTGTCGGGGACCGGTTTTGCTGGAATGCCAGATATTATACTGATCCGGTTCCGGTCCACCGGTCCAACCGAGGATGGTCGCGTCGAAATTTCCCGGATTGATAAATTCCTTCAGAAAGGTCGCCCACTCTATAATTCTCAGCTGAACATCGACGCCGACCTCACGGAAACGTCGCTGGATAATCTCACCGCTTTTGGCGCGCAGATCATTGCCCTGATTGGTCACGATAGTAAACGCCAACGCCTGACCATCTTTGTCGACAATCCCGTCATTATCGGTGTCAACCCAGCCTGCGTCGGCGAGCAATTGACGCGCCTTGATCGGATCATAACCATAAGTTTTTACTTGAGCATTATAGACCCAAGTATCCGGTTTGTAAGGACCTGTGGCCACACGTCCATAGCCGAGCAGAACCCCGTCGATGATCTCCTGCTTGTCGATGGCATAGGTCAGCGCCTGGCGGACCCTCTTGTCCTGGAAAAAGGGACTGCGCAGATTGTAACCGAGATACGAGTAACCGAAGTTCAGATAATTGTACTTATTGAACAGACGGGAAAACGCACCTGTATCGGTCTGACGATCAAACTGCAAAGGGGTCAGTCCCATAAAATCGAGGCTACCGGTTTTTAGTTCCAGAAACTGAGTCGACTGATCCGGAATGATACGGTAAACGATCCGTTTAATATAAGGCTGGCCCTCAAAATAATCAGGATTGGCTTCAAGAACGATCTTTTCGCCGGCACTCCACGCGCTCAGTCGGTAAGGTCCGGTGCCGACCGGCTGTCGCGACAACGGACTTTTGGTGATGTCCTTGCCTTCGAGAAGATGTTTCGGGTGGATCGGCATCCCCCAACTGATCAGCGCTGGCGCATAAGGCTCGTTGTAGGTGACGCGAAAGGTGTAGGGGTCAGGGGTTTCTGCGCTCGCGACCTGGCGAAACGATTCGGCATACGCGGTCGGCGTCTTGGGATCAGTGTAGAGCTGATAGTTAAACAACACATCGGCAGAAGTAAAAGGCGCGCCGTCATGCCAGGTAACACCTTTGCGAAGGTTAAAGGTTATCGTCAACCGGTCCGGAGACACCTGCCACGATTCGGCCAGTTCCCCTTCTATCTTCAGGTCCTTGTCGTAACGCACCAGGCCACTATAGACCAGGCTGCTGATATCACTCGATGCACTGTCCGACGACAGCACCGGCAGCAAATTGCTGGCATCACCGATAGACGCTTCGATAAAGGTATCGCCACGAACCGGTCCCGAGGGTGTTGCCGCCGGCAGCGTGGCCTGCTCTGTCTGATTACATCCCCACAGCACAAACATCAACAGAACAGCAGCGAACAGATTCAGCAGGTTACGATTCATCATCGGTGTCTCTCAGTCAACAAACGTCTCGACAGCCATACCGGCCGGCGGATCAAGAAGAAAACGGCTATCAGCGATATCTCCATTGAGCTGCAGAACCGAAAAGCGCGCCGTCATGCGGGTCTTTTGCGGCCCCGCCTCCACATCGATGCGATGAGGAAACTGCTGTTTTTCGGAGTAATCATCGTACGCGACCCTGAGAACTGGCTCCGCGGAATACCAGTAGACAACCTCAGACAGCCTCAACTCCTGGTCGAAAAGGATATCCTGACGCTGTGGCGGGTTTTCTATCGTAAGGCGATACCCGGTCCCCTCTCGCTGGACACGCCGTTGCGGGGAATCGATGAGCGGCGGGTCGACCAGCAGCAACCGCACCAGTTGATCTGTATCGATCGGCAACCGGATAAAACGAGCCAGATTTTCTCCTGTGGCGCGGTCTCGATAGAAGCGTCCGGGCACAGTGGTATGAAGGTGCACGGCCATCATATCCTGCTCGACGGCCAACTGAACCAGTAACTGACCGAAGGTCGACAGGACATCTGCACGGAAACGATCCGGCTTTTCGACAGAGAGAAACTGTTGTGTCGGGACATAGCGCCCGTTGGCGGTGACACCCACCCGGGCTTCACCGTCCAGCGAAGAGAACATCTGAGCTTGGGCAGTCACAGCGCCCAGCAGTTGCTCAGCCGAAGGCAACGGCCCACTCGGCACCACCGGTCGAATACAGCCGGACAGAATCGCCACAAGGACAAATAAAACGACCCTCATTTAAATCTCTCCATTCGGCAGAGCGTCCAGCTTTTCACCAATCCCTTCCGCCGCCGGATCGACCGCCAGAATCTGTCGATACATCTCCGCCGCCAGCGGCCAGAGCGTCAGAGCCCGGTACAACTCAGCCAGATGTTCCAGAATCACCACATCACCAGGCTGCAGCGACAAAGCCCTCTCCAGAGACTCGCGACCTTCATCATAACGCCCGAGCTTGAAATAAACCCAGCCAAGGGTATCGAGGATATAAGCGGTTTCTTTAACCGCCAGGGCCCGTTGTGCCAGATCGAGTGCCTGTAAAAGATCCACGCCACGCTCCGCCTTGAGATAGGCGAGGTAGTTCAATGCATCCGCGTGATTCGGCGCGGTTTCGAGGATTGTCTCCATCTGCCGCTTGGCATCATCCTGCTCTCCACGCTTCTCGAGAATAACGCCGTATTGATATCGCAGGCTGATGTTGCCCGGATGATGCTCCAATCCTTCGCTGAGGCGCTGTGCCGCAGCAGTTGTTTGCCCCAGAGAATCGAGTGCCAGCGCCAGATAATAGTAGAGCACCGGGTCACGGAGGCCTTCATCGAGAGTCTCCTCGAGCAGCTCGATCGCCCGCTGTGGCTCATCGTACTTTTGCAGTAGATAGGTGCGCTGGGTGATCGTCTCCAGATAGACATCGTCGCCGGAGTCAACCTTGCCCAGCGCCTCCAATGCCTCCTGCCAGAGTCCGCGACCGGAAAGCGCCAGCCCCAGATAATAGTAACTGCGTGTATGCTCTGGTTGTAAGCGGATCACTTTGCGAAAACTGAGTTCGGCGTCGGGCCAGAGGTCCATCTCCAACTGAAGCAGTCCGATACGCCCCAAAATCTGCGGTTGATCGGGGTGCAACTCGTCGAGAGCTACCAGAGCTTCCAACGCCTCATCATACCGCTCTTTGATGACAAGGATCCGGGCCAACCGATCGCGGAGCATAATCGAGCGCGGGTCCTGATCCACCGCACTGCGGTACAGAGCAATTGCTTCAGCATAACGCTCACCCTGCTCGAGAACCATACCCAGCTCTATAATAAGCGGCATCTGGCCCGGCTTCATGTCAAGAAGCACACGATATTCATCAACAGCCTGCGGAATCTGTTCGGCATCCCGGTAGAAGCGGGCCAGAGTTAATCGCGACGCAAAATCTCCTGGAGTTTCAGCGACCAGCGCCTGAACAATGGCGATGGCGACTGCGAAATCGCCTTGGCGGGCCAGCGCCTGCGCTAGTTTCAAACGTAACTCTGCCGAGGGCGGTTTGTCCGCAGCCGCTGCTTTATTATACTCAGTAACGGCTTGCGAGTACTTTTTCTGGTACAGCAACAGATCGCCCAGCAGTTCGTGACCGGCGGAGTCGTCCGGAGACGAGCCTAACATCTGCTGCAGGACGTCAACGGCCTGCTCCTGCTGACCGGTATGCATGTAAGCCTTTGCCAGGCCCATCTGCAAATAACGGGATTGCGGATCGAGTGCCACCGCCCTCCGAAGAGCCTGCAGAGCATCATCCCATCGTCCCGCCGCAGCCAGCAGACGATACTGGCCATAGGCATAGGTCGCCTTGGCCTCAGGCAACGCCACTTCTGACACGTAATCGGCCGGAAGCTGTTCGTGTAATAAGACCGGGGCGGTTCTGCGACCGGACAAGCACCCGCTTAACATCAACACAAGGATGCTAAAGAGCACTGCCGTTCGGAACATGCAATGAGCACCGCGGCATCCCTGTTTTTTCATATCTATCAAAGTGGCACCCTCTTCTTTCGGACCGTCTTACTTAAGCTCCGCAGTTACTAGCACAGCAACCCCCACCGGTCAAACCGGCTGCGCAGACGGCAGAAGCACAGCAACCCACAGAAAGCAGAATAATTCAAGGGACCTACACCCGGTACGCAATCGATTGTTACAGTCGACAGAGCATCAACACTGGTCTATACTGAACGATATAGATGCATAACACTTTGTAACGCCCACCTGACGACCGGGGATGCCTGATGAAACAACCACAGGGCAGTTCAACACGTGAAGCCTGGATCCTCTGCCTGATTCTGGGGATCATTATGTTGAACTTTCCGTTTATCCAGATCTTCAATTCGGGAAAGTTCCTGCTGGGCGTACCGGTTCTGGTCGTCTACTTTTTTATCGGCTGGCCGCTCTCCATTTTGGTCATCTACCTGTTCACCTGTCAACTCGAAAGAGATGATCAGGACGACGAAGATCGGGGCGATTCATGATTTCCGCACAGGTTGTCGCCCTCGCCTCACTGGCCTATTTTGCTCTGCTGTTCGGTGTCGCCTACTACGCCGACAGACGACGCGAACAGGGTCGCAGCCTGATCTCTAACTCGTATATCTATTCGTTATCGGTGGCAGTCTACTGCACCTCCTGGACATATTACGGCAGCGTCGGTCGCGCCGCGACCAGTGGTTTGGATTTTCTCCCGGTTTATCTGGGTCCGACCCTGATCGCCTTTACCTGGTGGTTCCTGCTGCGCAAGATGGTCCGCGTCAGCAAGGAGCAGAACATCACCAGCATCGCCGACTTTCTCTCCAGCCGTTATGATCGATCGGCTCTGCTCGGCGCGATTGTCACCCTGTTCGCGATCCTCGGCATCATGCCGTATATCGCTCTGCAGCTTAAAGCGGTGGCCCACACCTTCGACATCCTGGTTTACCCCACCGCTCAGCGCGGGCACTCGCTGCACAGCCTGTTCCCCGCGCTGCCCGAAATGTTCGATACCGCTTTTATCATGGCGCTGATCCTCGGCCTGTTCGGTGTCCTGTTCGGTGCGCGCAGTCTCGATGCATCAGAACGTCACGAAGGGCTGGTCGCGGCCGTGGCATTGGAATCTCTGATCAAGATCATCGCCTTTCTCGCCGTCGGCCTGTTCGTCACCTATGGGCTGTTTGATGGTTTCGGCGATATTTTCAGACGTTTTCACGCTCAGTTTCCCGACCGTGACACGCTGTTCAGGCTCGGCGAGGGAGCGATCTCCTACCCCAACTGGTTCACCCTGACCTTTATTTCGATGATGGCGGTCATGTTCCTGCCCCGTCAGTTTCACATCATGGTCATCGAAAATGCCGACGAGCGGCACATCAAGCAGTCGATGTGGCGCTTTCCGGCCTTTATTTTTCTGATCAACCTGTTCGTCATTCCCATCGCTTTGGGCGGCTTGCTGTTTACCGGTGGTGATGCCTCACAGGCCGATTATTTCGTCATCAACCTGCCCCTGGCATCAGGCCACCCGTGGCTGGCGCTGCTGGTCTTTATCGGTGGATTTTCCGCATCGGCCGGAATGGTGATGGTGTCATCAGTCACCTTGTCGACCATGACCCTAAATCACCTGATCATGCCGCTGATCCTCAAGTGCAAATTCCCCTTCGGGGATTACTCGGGCATACTGCTCAACATCAAGCGACTCGGCATCCTGCTGGTCGTCCTGCTCGGTTATTTCTACTTTCGGGTGATCGGCGAATCGTACGCGCTGGTCAATATCGGCCTGATCTCTTTTATGGCAGCCACCCAGTTCGCGCCAGCCATGCTTGGCGGCCTCTATTGGCGGCGCGCCAACCATAAGGCGGCTATTGTCGGGCTGTCGCTAGGGTTTCTCCTCTGGTTCTATACCCTGCTGATCCCTTCGTTTGTACTGTCCGGCTGGCTCGAAAGCGACATTCTCGAAAAGGGCCTGTTTGGCATCACCCTGCTCCGTCCGCTGGAACTGTTCGGTCTGAGCGGCTTCGACATCTGGACACACTCGCTGTTCTGGAGCATGTTCTTCAACCTCGCCGCCTTTCTCACCCTTTCATTTTTCACCCGCCAGAGTGAATCGGAAGCCCTGCAGGCCAGCCGATTTGTGGATGCCCTGGGAGAATCCCATTTTATTTCCCAGCGGCAACGGATCAGCCGCGCACCCACCGTGCTGGAATTTGTCGAGCTGATGTCGAAGTTTATCGGTGAAAAACAGGCCAACGCCTCTATTGCCGAATATCTGGCGCAGAACAATCAGGAAATCAATCACCGCGGCAGCCTGTCAGACGATGAAATCCCCAAATTGAAGACCTTCACCGAGCGCACCCTGGCCGGATATGTCGGCGCCGCACCGGCACGGATTATCCTCGAAAACTATCTGTCGACCCGCGGCAGCAGAATGGAAGACGTCTTCGATATTTTCGGCTCCGTCACCCTCAGCCGGACCGCCAGCCGCGAACAGCTCAGCGTCCTCTACGAAGCCTCGCAGATCGTCGCCAGCGGCAATGAACTGCAACAATCCCTCGACGACATTCTCGGGCTGCTGGCGCAACAGTTCAAATTCGACCTCTGCGTCATCCGCTTCCTCGATGATCAGCAGATGACCCTCACGGTGCGCAGCCAGCAGGGCATGTCCTCCGAACATTTTGGCGAATCGGAACGCAATCTGGATATGACCACCTATATCGGTTCGGCCTTCCTGTCGAACAAACCGGTGCTCGTCAACGATTGTGACTACCTCGACAAACCGACCTCCGCCGCAATCATCCGCCGTGAGGGGATCAAATCGTTCGCCCACGCACCCATCGTCATCGAAGGGCAACCGGTCGGTGTCCTCTCAGCCTTTTCGCGTTCATCCAAGGGGATCTTCACCGATGAGTTCGTGGCGCTGTTCAACAACATCGCCGGACAGGTGGCCATCGCCTGGCGGAACGATCAGCAGCTGACCGGACTGCTCGAAAGCCGCGAACATGAGCGCGAGCTGGAGATCGCCAAAACCATCCAGATGGGACTCCTGCCGGCCAACGTCCCCCATGTCGGCGCCATCGATCTGGCTGGCCTCTGCGTACCCGCACATCAGGTGGGGGGAGATTATTACGACTTTATCGGTCACAGCGATCAGGCCCTCGATCTGATCGTCGCCGACGTCTCCGGTCACAATATCGGCTCTGCGCTGATCATGGCCGAAACCCGCACCTTCATTCAGTCACAGGCGACAACCCTCACCCAGCCGCACCAGATGCTCGAGGCTCTCAACCATTTCTTCTATAACGATCTGACCCGGGCTGAACTGTTCGTCACCATGTTCTACATGCAATACCTGCCGGAAAACCATCAGCTGCGCTACGCCAGCGCCGGTCACAACAAGCCGCTGCTGTGGCGTAAATCTGATAACAGCACAAGCTGGCTCGATGCAGAGGGTCTGATCCTCGGCATCAAACCGCAGGTCACGTTCGAACAGGTCACAACCAGTCTGCAGCCGGGCGATATCCTGGTGCTGTACACCGACGGGGTCACCGAGGCGGAGAATGCAGGCGGCGAGTTTTTTGGAGAAGAACAATTGGAAAAGCTAGTGCGCCGCTGCACCGGGCTGAGCGCCGAGGAGATCATCAACGCCATCCTGCAACAAATTCGCACATTCAGCGGACACCACCATTTCAAGGATGACATCTCACTCGTTGTCCTTAAAATCTTGGAACAGCAAGAAGACACTGCACATATATCAACGGCCAACCCGCAAGGAGAACCACTATGAAACTGACCACCGAAGAGCATGGCGATATCGTCAAGATTATCGTCGATGAGGAAAGAATGGACGCCCACAACAGTGGGGCGCTTAAAGAAGAGATGCTGCGCTTGTTTGACAATGACAAATGCAATCTGGTGATCGACCTGTCAGCGGTTCGATTCGTCGATTCGTCCGGTCTCGGCGCACTGGTTTCCGGGTTTAAAAATGCCAGCAGCAGGGACGGCAGCCTCAAACTCTGCTGTCTGCAGCCGCAGGTGCGCTCCATGTTCGAACTGACCCGTCTGCATCGTGTTTTCGAAATCTATTCGTCAGCCGATGAAGCCCTCGAAAGCTTCACCCAATAAAGCATAGGTAGAGAAAGCTATGTCGGAAATTATCGCCGTTGACATTACGATTCCCAGTCAGACCAAATATCTGAGTCTGATCGGGCGGATCGGCGAAAACCTGGCCCACACCGCGATCCCCTTTCTGGGGGATCGTGATGAATTGGCGTTCCACCTCAACCTGGTCCTGACCGAAGCTGCCACCAATGCCATCTGCCATGGCAACAGGGAAGATCCCGACAAGCAGCTCCGGGTCGTCATCTCCATCTCAGAGGAACGCCTGTTTCTCCAGGTTTTCGATCAGGGCAAGGGGTTCGATCTCTATAAACTGGCCGGTTCTGTGGCTAAAGAAACCGATGAAGAGGGGCGTGGCGTGCAGCTGATCTGCCGCTTGATGGACGCCGTCGATTATCGCAAAAGCCCGGACGGGTATGTCCTCGAAATGGTGAAAAATCTTCAGTAGTCGACCCTGTTCAGGGCTGCGAAGGTCCCATCTGGTCGATCCATTCAACCAGATGGAGATGATCTCTCAGGCGATACCCGCCATCGACGCCGCCACCATAACAGGCAA
>PKUC01000024.1 GCA_002868865.1 Desulfuromonas sp.
TCTGCGGGACGGGTCGGTTATCGATCTCGGGCAAGGGCAGATCGACGTATTGCACACCCCGGGGCATACCCCCGGATCGGTGGTGTTTTCAACCGGAGATGCCATTGTTACCGGTGATACCCTGTTTGTTGAGCGTTGTGGTCGAGCCGACCTGCCAGGTAGCGATGTCGCGCAGCTCTACAACAGCCTGCAGCGGTTGAAAAAACTGCCACCTGAAACGCAGGTCTTCCCAGGGCACGATTACGGTTCGCAGCCGATTTCTACGCTTAGTTGGGAGAGGGAGAATAACGCGTTTTTGCGCTGTGAGGATCTGAAAGCGTTTGTGAAACTGCGGATGGGGTAAATGTTCTGACTAAAGAAGGCACCCCGATGTGCAGGGTGCCTTCTTTGATTTGGTTCTGTGGGGCCAGTTTTTAGAGGCTGAACTGGACACCGACGTTGATTGTTACAACGTCTAGCTCGTCGATCATGCTGTATTTGAGTTCGCCGATCAGGCCCATCTCGTCATCAAGAGGGTAGATGCAGTCAGCTTGACCGAAGAAACCAATTTCGGTGTCATCTGCTGAGCCAACCTCTGCCATGTAGTAGCCGAGACCGCCACCGAGGCGAACATCTACCATGTCCAGTTCCATTGGGTACAGAGCCGCAGCAGACAAGGAAATAACGTCGAGCGAGTCGCTACCAACCTCAAGATCTGCTGTTGCGTAGCCCAAGCTAAATTCACCGATCAGGGTTTCCGAAAATTCCATGCCATAAGCTGCATCCAGATTAAAGCCGTTGTCAATGCCATCTTCGTCAGGCATGTAAAGACCTGCTTTGACTGCACCATAGTTCTCCGCCATTGCAGCGCCAGTCATTGCAAAAAATGCGACCAATGCCAGTACTAATAATTTTTTCATTCTGTTTTTCCTCCTTGCTTCGGTTAATAAAATTACAGCGTCTTACCCGTAGCGCTGTACCAATTACTGCTGGGATATTTCTTTTTTCTTTTCTGTATCTTTTTGTTGATGCTTGCCGAGATTTTGGATCCAGCGGTGCCGCCTTCAGCCATCAGGTACTCCAGTGCAGGCTCTTCGATAACTTCAAGGATTTTTTTCGCCTTGGGTTCCCCAAGATTTTCAACCAACGCAGAGATCAGCTTTTTGTCTGAGAAATATCGGATGTCTTTGGGACGCATTGTGCCGCCCTTGTTGACGATATCGCGTTTTGGTTTGAGGATAGTGTGGATTGCGTCAAACGCATATTTTTTAACTTCTTCGTCGCTCGAGACGGTAAACGGAAGAAGCTTGGGAATGTCATCAACTTTGTAGAGATTTTTGAAAATTGTTTTTGTCAGTTTGCGAGAACTCTTGACGACGACGGGCTTGTCTTGGGAGTTGACGAAAAACAGAATTTTTTCCAGATCATCGACGCCAGCTTTGGCGACGATGAGGTCATAGTTGAGTTTGTATTCATTTTTATAGTGCTTGAATTTTGTGAACTCATAGAGCTGTAAATTGCTGAAAGCGATCAACATTACGTTACTGATGTCGGATTTGTAGTTTTTTTCCTGCGTGACAAGCTCTATCGTTTTTTCGTACTCGCCATAATCAAAAGCATCTTTCGCAGCTTGATTTAGCGCAAATGCGCTGGTGGCTGTTAGCGTCAGTATAAAAAATAGGCTTAGCATGATGTGTGTCAGGGGCTTCATGTCTTGTTCTCCTCATAGTATCTAAATTGAAGGCGTACTTTAAGGGATAATTACCCCTTTGCCAAGTGTGAACTGATCGTTGCCGTCAAATGTGGAAGGATTCAGTCCTCATTAGAGTCGGTGGATGCAACTCTCGTCCCTGCCAGTTGATCGTTCCAGCCTTGTCCTGCGTGGTTCAGCAGGATAGAGAGGTAGCCGAGCCCAAGGGGAATGATCTGAATCAGGCCTCCGACGCTGCGGATAAATGCCTGCGAAAAGGAGATGGCTTCACCGTCGGAGGTTTCGACGCGGATCGCGGTCAGCATTTTTCCCGGAGTTTGGCCTGATAGGAAGTGAAAAAGGGTGAAGTAGCCGAAGGTGAGGCAGAAAATGACCAGAAAATAGGGGATCGACAGGTCGATGAGGGTATCCAGCGAGGGCAGCATACCGTTGTCTCCATCGGCTAAAACGGTCTCGGCGATGAGGATAAAGCCACATCCGATAAGTCCCAGCAGGCCGATATCGCAGAAAAAGGCCGTCAGTCGTCTGCTGAAAGAAGGAGGCTGCGCCGTGGTGGGCTTCGCGGGGCCAGCTGCCGTGTCGGCGTCGTCATTGGCCTGAACGGGGGGGGCGCTTTGCTCCAGTTCGTCCTCACGCTCCAGCGAGGGTTCTTCGGGGGATTCCTCCGTTATGTCCACGGGGGGCGTTTCCGGTTCGTCCGTATCTTCAATGCGGGCTGGCTCGGGCTCGTCTCGTTTGGTTTCTGAGGCGGGCATGACGTTGTCAAGCGCTAGAGGAATAATCTCTTCGATCGGCTGTTCAGTGAACGCCACGCTCGAAGGGGCTGGGTGGCTCTCTTCTGGCTGCACTGTGTCGACACTGTCGTCAGGGGGGGCTGGTGTCGGGTCAGGTATCTCTAGCCCCTCAGCTTCGTACTCCGGTGCTGATGGATTGCTGAACGCGACGTTCTCGTCCGGTTGTTCGTTATCTGTTCTGGTTGCAGCGAAACTGCCGTCTGTCGGTTCTTCGACAGATTCTTCGTTCGTGGGGGCGCTGGGGGGAAAGTTGAAGAACGCCCGCGCCCTGTTTTTATCCGGGTCTGGCGCGGGTGTCGGGATGACCTGTGGCTCCGGGTCGAGGGCAGGCGCGGGTTCGGGCTCTATCTCGATGGAGGGCTCTGCTTCGGTGGAAAAGGTAAAGTTTAGATATTCTGTTGCCGGAGACTCGCTGTGCTCGCGGGTCTCCGGTTGGTCAAAAGGGCGAGCGGGGTCCTCCTCGGTACCCTTTGGCGGCTCTGCCAATTTGTCCATATCCTCGTCAAAACCGGAAAGATCAAGGTCGTCATCATCGCTGATGAATTCTGTGGCGTCGTTGTCGTCTTGGTCAAAAGAAATCTCGTCCGGTTCCGGAAGATCGAAGCTGTCCAGTTCAAAGTCTGTAGAGAAATCTTCGGACACATCCAGGCTGATAGAGCTGATGTCGTCCTCTTCCATCGCCAGAGGTGTGGGCGGTGGTGTGTTTTCTGACGGAGGGACCTGTGTTTCGGGGGACTCGTCCGGGCTGGTTTCTTCGAACAGGTCGTCGAAGTCGGGACTCCCTCCGGTGGAATCTTCTTCCATGAAGTCAAAGCCGAAATCGTCTGCTTCTTTTGCGGGGGGCGGTTCCGGTGCCTGTTGTGTTTCGGGGAGTTCGTGCAACGGTGTCTCCGTTTCCACGATTTCGGGGAGGTCCGCCAGCGGCTTGTCAGCGACCTCTGCCGCTGCCTTCAGGGAGATGCCTGCGAGAAAAATATTTTTGATTCCGAATTTGGTGCGGTGCTCGCTTAAGTCTCTACCGCATTTTTTGCAGTTTTCCAGGTGGTCGAAACTGTTATACCCGCATTTTGGACATCTCATAGTGGGCCCTTTCCCTTGAGGGGTGGTCTAAAATCGGTCCCCGCAGTCGCTAAATCACCATAAACATATTGTAAAATACTGATTATCGCAAGCCCGGCCGTTTCGGTTCGCATGATCCGGTGCCCTAGCTTAACGCTTTTAAAACCGCAGGCTTGGGCGTCTTCTGCTTCGGAAGGGGAGATGCCGCCCTCTGGCCCAATCAGAATGCTGACCGAGGTCGGAGGCTCAGCCGGCAGGGCTGCGGGGAGCGGTGAGTCCCCTTGCTCCCAGAGCATCAGCTTGAGCTCGCCTTGGGCACTGCGTATCGCCTGGTGTACTGATGTGGCGAATGTGACCTTCGGAAGATGGGCCTGGCCGCACTGTCGAGCGGCTTCACGGGTGATTTTTTGCCAGCGCTCCTTTTTCTGTTCAGAGCGGGTACTGTTCAGCCGGCTGATGCTCCGTTCGAAGCTGGTGAGGATGAAGCTGTTTGCGCCCAGTTCGGTCCCTTTCTGCAGGACCATGTCGAGCTTTTCTCCTTTGGCGATTCCCTGAATCAGCTCGATGTAGAGCGCTGCTGATGGAATATCCCGGACAGTGAGAATGTGAGCCGAGCCGCTGCGGGATGAGATCTCCTGCAGGCGACAGTGGGCGATCCGTCCCCGTCCGTCACAGAGCTCGATGTCCTGCCCCGACGTAAGTCGCAGGGTCTGGTGGACATGTCTCAGGGTGTCCAGCGGCAGAGGGATGGTCTGGCCTGCATTGAGGGGCTGGTCGGGAAGGATAAAGCGCCTCATGATGTCCCGTCGGTTTTTCTGTAGACGAGGCAGATCCAGTCTTCATGTTGACGTGTTGGTGAGTCGCTCAAGGGAAAACTTGCGAAGCCTGATCTGACGTAGTCCTCTTTCTCTTTGAGGATGCCCGACAGGATCAGGGTGCCTCCGGCACTGAGGTGTTGAACCAGTTGATCGGCCAGGCGAACGTTCTCTTCGGCGAGGATGTTGGCGACCACCAGGTCATACTGCCCATCGATCTGCTCGAGGGGATTAGTGGTGACAGCGATGGAGGATGCGTAGCCGTTGGCTGCGATGTTCTGCTGTGCCACCTGGCAGGCGGTTTCGTCGATATCGCAGGCAACAATGCGGGGGCATCCCAGCGCAGCGGCGCCGAGGGCGAGGATCCCCGATCCCGTGCCGACATCGAGCATCTGGCGTGGGGAGCGCTCGACTTCTTGTAGCTCTGCAATGGCTTCAAGGCAGAGAAGGGTTGTGCTGTGGGTACCGGTTCCGAAGGCCATGCCGGGGTCGATTTCGATGACGCGATCCCCCGCTTGTGGAACGAGATCTTCCCAACTCGGTTTGATTACCAGGTGGCTGCCGATCCGTATGGTCGAAAAATTCTGCTTCCAGTCTTCGGCCCAGTCTTTCTGGTGAACATCCTCTGTGGGACCCAGCTCAAAGGTCCACGCACCGTTTACGGCGGTGAGCTCGGAGAGCGCTGCGTCGATATCAGCGCGCAGCGTTGCCTTGTCTTCGGGCTGCTCAAAGTAGGCCTTTAATGTATAGACGGTGTTCGGGTCCAGTTCGGGAGGCGGCGCGACAAAAGTGTCCAGTTGCGTTTCTTCGACGACCGTGCCACCGCAGCCGAGTTCGGTGAGGGTGGCGCAGGCCAGATCGACGGCTGAGGACGGGCATGTGATCTCTATGACAATCCAATGTTCATTCATGCTCGCTTAATTAACAGACGATTATACTGAATGCAAGGAAAGAAAGGATCGGTTCGATGGGGTCTGGACTGGACATCAAAGAGGAAATTTGTCCTGCTTGACACAAAAGACAACCGGTTTTTATTAAAATATTCTCTTAAATGCCTTGCGACCAGAAACGGGCTTTGGTATTATAGTGTGACATTTTTCATGAGGAATAGATTTTATGGTCGCGACACAGGCGGTCTTTTTATTGTCAGATGCGACCGGTGAAACCGCAGAAAACATGTTGTCTGCGGCGTTAAGCCAGTTTCGTGATCGACCCGTCGTGGTGCGCCGGGTGACCAACGTTCGCAGTAAAAATCAGGTGTACGAAGCGCTGGATCAGGCGCTCGCCAGTCAAGGGCTGGTGGTGTACACCATGGTCAATGCCGATCTGGCGCGGCTGGTCTACAACGAGTGTGATGCATTGGGGCTGCCCTGCATCGACCTGTTGTCCCCTCTGTTGATGAGGTTGTCGGAGTTTCTCGGACACTCTCCTGAGGAGATGCCCGGCCTGCTGCGCGGGATGAATGAAGACTACTTCCGCCGTATCGATGCCGTCGAGTTCACCGTCAAGCACGATGACGGCCAGGAATGCCGCAACCTGCATAAGGCCGATATTGTTCTCGCAGGGGTTTCGCGGACCAGCAAGACGCCGGTTTCGATTTATCTGGCGCATCGCGGCTGGAAGGTGGCCAATGTGCCGATTGTTTACGGCATCGATCCGCCGGTGGAATTGTTTGAGGTTGATCCATCGCGGGTTGCGGGGCTGGTGATCGAGCCGCAACGCTTGATGGAGCTGCGTACCGCGCGGTTGGTCAATTTACGGCAGAACCCGCGGGGTGACTATGCGGATTATGAGCAGATAGAGGAAGAAATACGAGCTGCCAAGAGACTCTTCCGGCGACAGCGTTGGGCGATTATCGATGTGTCGACTCGTGCGGTGGAAGAGACGGCCAACGAAATATTACAGAGGTTACAGCTGGTTTAACAGGGTGGGGACAGCGATCCCTACTTAACAGTAAAGGAGTGGCGCCATGCGCATTCTGGTTGTCGAGGACGAAAAGAAAGTCGCTGATTTTATCAAGCGAGGGCTGGAAGAAGAGGAGTTCGAAGTCGATATCGCCTCGGACGGTGAAGAGGGTGTCTCGATGGGTGAGAACGTCACCTACGATCTGATTCTGATGGATATCATGCTGCCGAAGAAAGACGGTTTGTCCGCGATCAGAGAGATCCGCGACAAGCAGATCACCACCCCTATTTTGTGTCTGACGGCAAAAGATACCGTCGATGACATTGTTGCGGGGTTGGATGTCGGCAGCGATGATTATCTGACTAAGCCGTTTGCGTTTGCCGAGCTGGTCGCCCGGGTCAAAGCGCTTATCCGCCGTGGTTCTCAGGACCGTGGTGCTGAACTGAGTTTTGCTGATCTGCGGCTCGATCCGGTCGCTCACAGGGTCTGGCGCAGCGATAAAGAGATCGATCTGACCTCTAAGGAATATGCTCTGCTCGAGTATTTCATCCGCAACGCCAACCTGGTTCTGACTCGCAATATGATCGCTGAACACGTCTGGGACTACACCTTCGATTCGTTCACCAATATTATCGATGTGTACGTCAACTACCTGCGGAAAAAGGTCGACAAAAACTTTGACAAAAAGTTGATCCATACCGTTCGGGGTGTCGGTTATGTTCTGAAGGAGAGCGATTAGATTGAACGCCCGATCCGTGTGTTGCGCTCCTCTCTGGCGGACGGTTCTCTTCGGCGCGAGCATGTTCCTGGGCGGATATCTGTCCGTTGCGGTGTTCCCGGTTTGGCTGGCTGTCGTTTTTTTCTCCAGCGGACTGCTGATGGCGGTGTTTCTGCAGCGGCGCACCCTGGCTCGCCAGCGTGCGGGGTTTGCAACGCTGATTGCTGATGTTGAACGGGGCGGCCCGGGACATCTGCAGCACCGGCTGTCTGTTGACACCCTCCCTGCGCAATTTAAAGAGCTCGCCCTTGCCTGCAACGACCTGTTCGCACGACTCGATCAGTCGATTACTCGCACCCTGCAATTCAGCGCGGTCGCATCACACGAACTGCGGACACCGTTGACGATCCTGCGGGGTGAAGTGGAGATCGCTCTGCGCCAGCCGGGCCTCAGTGAGGATATTCAGGCTCTGTTGGTGTCAAACCTCGAAGAGATCCAGCGGATGAGCCGGATTATTGAGGATCTCCTGCTGCTGTCCAAGGGGGATGTCGGCGAGATGCCGCTACGGAAAGAATCTCTGGAGCTGAATGAGCTGCTGACCGAGATTTTCAGTCAGGCGGCCGTGCTGGGCGATGCGAAGGATATCTCTGTCAGCTTTTCGCCGTTTGAAGGGCAGGTTCCCTACCGCGGTGACGGGCTGCGGTTGCGGCAGATGTTTTTGAACCTGCTTGCCAATGCCGTCAATTACACCGACGCCGGGGGAACGGTAGATATGTCGCTGATTGTCGAGGATCGAAATGCGATGATCGTGATCCGCGATACCGGGATCGGCATGAAGTCCGAGCATCTTCCCCACATCTTCGACCGCTTCTACCGGATCGACAAAGAGAAGAATTGTGGTGATGGTGGCTCAGGCCTCGGTCTGTCGATCGTCAAATGGGTGGTCGATGCCCACGGCGGCACCATTTCGGTCACCTCAGAATACGGTAAAGGTACAGCATTTGCCGTCACCCTGCCCCTGTCTTCATCCTGAACGACCCTTTTTTTACCCATCCTGATAGCGATTACGGGTTTCTTCGACCTGTTCGGCGTAGTGTGCAAGCAGAGTGCGGCGTGACAGCATGAACAGGACTTTGCCGTGATCGTCCGGATCGACCACCGGAATCTCTTCGAGGTTCCGGCTGGTCAGCTTTTTCATGACCTCTGTCAGATGCTGATCCGGCGTGGCAAAGATGACCTGGTTGGTCGCCATGTCCCGGGCGATCACCAGCCCGGGCGGGATGTCTTCGTTGAGGATTCTGCGGATGTCGTTGATCGAGAAGATGCCGGTCATATGTTCATCGGCATTGATGACCGGATAGTAGGCGGTCTTGGCTGTGGCGATCTGTTGCAGAATGTCAGGCAGCGTCATCCCTTCGGGGATCAGGGTCGGTTGGCGGCCCTTATTGGCCAGGTTCGAAACTGGGATCCCTTCGAGCACATCGATGACAAAATCGCCCAGATGGGCCGGAGAATCGAACCGTCCGGCGACCTG
Source organism: Desulfuromonas sp. (assembly GCA_002868865.1). Taxonomy (GTDB): domain Bacteria; phylum Desulfobacterota; class Desulfuromonadia; order Desulfuromonadales; family Geopsychrobacteraceae; genus BM509. The sequence goes on from PKUC01000024.1 coordinate 8,516, forward strand.
ATTTTCGTAGATACTGTTTTTGCGCATGGCGATCATCGCCACGACACAGACCAGCATCAGGGGGGCAAGCAGCCCGTAATTGCCGGTCAACTCGCTGACCATGATCAGGGTGGCGATGGGGGCGTTCGCTACTCCGGCGAAGAAACCGGCCATGCCGACCAGCACATAGGCACGCGGGTCGTGGGTCAGCATGGGAAACAGGATGTCGGCGGTCGCGCCAAAGGCACCACCCAGCATGGCACCGATGACCAGACTGGGAGCGAAGACGCCGCCGGAACCGCCGGATGAGATGGTGAAACCGGTGGCCAGGATTTTGGCAAATGCGATCACCAGCATAACCCACAGCGCCATGTTGCCGTAGAGGGCCATCTGGACCCAGCCGTATCCGGAACCGAGCACCTGGGGGACGAACATCGCCAGGATTCCCAGCAGCAGTCCACCTAGAGCCGGGCGCTGCCATGCAGGGAGAGGGACCTTTTTAAACAGCTCGCGCATGCCGTAGAAGGTTTTGACATAGAGGACGCCAAACAGGGCGCAGATCAGCCCCAGCAGAAGATAAAGGATCAATTCGCTGGGGTTTTCGAAACGGAAACGGGGTGTCGCCAGCAGCGGTGTCCAGCCGGTCACCGACCCGAACAGCGAGAAGGCAACGATGGATGAAATGATCGATGGAATCAGGCCTTCGTGCTCGAACTCTGGGTCACGGTAAAGGACCTCGACCGCAAAGAGGGCTCCCCCCAGTGGTGAACGGAAGGTTGCGCCGACCCCCCCGGCCATGCCGGCCAGCAGCAAAATCCGCCGGTCGGCAGCGCTCAGTCCCAGCTTGGTGGCGATGAAGGAACCGAAACCCGCTCCGATCTGGGCGATAGGGCCCTCGCGACCGGCTGAGCCGCCGGTGCCGATGGTGGCGATTGAGGCGATGGTTTTGATGATCGGGACCCTGCTGCGGATGACACCGCCTTTGCGGTGGAATGCATCCAGCGCGCCGTCGGTTCCGTGCCCTTCGGCCTCCGGGGCAAAGGTATAGACCAGCCAGCCGGAAATCAGTCCGCCGATCACCGGAATCAGGAACAGAAACCAGCGGAAGTTCATGCCGAGGTTGTCGACAAAAGGGGAACCACCCGCCGGAACGCCTTCTTCGGGCGGATGAAAGTGCCCCAGTTTGCCGAGCATCAGGTGGTCGATTGTGTTGGCGGCGTAGTAAAATAAGAGGGCACCACAGCCGGCGACGACACCGACGAGGGACGACAGAATAAGGAGACGAAATCCGGAGCCGCCCAGATGGTTTTTCCAGTTTTTCAGTGCCAGGAAGGATCCCATAGACGTGGTTGCTCCAGAATCGGCTGGGTCTGCGGATTGAGAGAGGACAAAAGGGGGTTCTATCAAAGCCCGTCGTGAAAAGCAAATGATTCCAGATAAGTCGTGTCGATCAGGCAGGAAGCCGCAGGCGGTGGGCTGCCGCGGCCAGTTCGTAGAGTCGTGGCAGCGCGAGATGGCCACATGCCCAAGGATAGAGAATGTCGAGACCGTTTTGCTCAGTATCGTCCAGCGCGTTCTGCAGGGCCGCGATCAGACCTTGGGGATGATCGGGATAGGTTTTGGCGCAGTACAACAGCAGATAGCCGATCGCCTCCGTCTGTCCGCGGTCGACCAGCTGTTCGACGCAGGACAGGTCGATTTTCTGTCGACCGAAGGTCATAAGGCCGGTTTCATGGACGTCGATGCGGATCTTTTTCGGCGGCGCGCTGGCGTTGAACAGTTCTGTTTCCATCGGCTTGATGGTTGTGCTCCAGGGCCTGAGGGGATGCTCCGGTCGGGGCCGATCTCCCGCCAGGACGCGGGCCTTTGCGCTGACGTCGATTGGCTGATAGTTGTGCATCTGGATGACGGTATCCGCGACCGATAAATAATCCCCCGATCCACCGGTGACGATGACCGATGAGACGCCTCGGTGTTCGTACAGTTCCCGGATTCTGTGCAGCAACGGGGTGATCGGTTCCTGGTCCGAACGCACCAGCTGCTGCATTCGTTGGTCGCGGATCATGAAGTTGGTGGCCGAGGTGTCCTCGTCGATCAACAACAGATCGCATCCGCAGGCGAGAGCTTCTACGATGTTGGCGGCCTGGGACGTGCTGCCGCTGGCGTTATCTGTAGAGAATTCCGTGGTGCTGCGCTGCTGAGGCAGGTTGCCCAGGAAAGGACTGATGTCGGCGTTGCAGATACTGCGATGATCCTCAGCGCGGATTTTAACTGCGTTCGGCGCGGTGACCACTCGTTCTCGACCGTCGCCGGGGCGGTGGTTGTAGACACCTCTCTCGAGAGCCTGGAGCAGGGTCGATTTGCCATGAAACCCGCCACCGACGATCAGGGTGACGCCGCGGGGGATAATCATGCCACTGATGGTGCCCTGATTGGGCAATGAGACCGTCCTCTGCAGGTTTTCCGCGGCCTGAAACGGTACGCCGGTTTTCAGTGGTCGGTCATCGACGCCACTGAAACGCGGGAGTGTCGCACCGTTCGCGATAAAGGCGACCGCACCGGCGTCCGGTAACCAGTGCCGCAGAAAATCCTGGTCCTCGCTTTGTTCGACCTGATTTACAACGTGGGGCAGGTTGTTTTTGAGGGTCAAAACGCCGTGGGTGATGACGGCGGGCAGTTCGGTCAGCAGCATGATAGCCGCTTCGTGGCTCAGGACGGATCGTCCGTCGGCGGGAAGCCCGATCAGCAAGCGCACCTCGATGTTCTGTTCGCCGATCAGGACTGCGTTGCGTCGCAGGATCTGCTGGCCGCTGGTGGCGATACGGAACTGTCCGCTGTTGCCCGACCCGCGCCGGCCCTTGCAATAATGAGAGATTGCCGTGGCGATCGACTTGCCGAGACAGTCTTCGAGCGCCGTTTGACGGCAGCGTGACATCCAGAGAGGAGGAGGGAGCTCGTGTTCCTGTTGGGGAATATGGACAGTTATGCGTGAGGGAAGGGCAAAGGGGTCGCCCTGAACGTGGTCGATGCTGAGCTGGAAGCGGTCAAACCGATAGCGGCCAGCCAGTTGTTTGTAGGCCTTATACCCGTGTCCGCTGATGGCTCTGAGCCGTTCTTCCAATTGTCGCATGCTGGACCTCTGCTCACAAGTGAACGGCAGAGGGGGGCGGTTGTCAAGTCGCCGGCGGTGTTTTGACAAATCGGTAGCCGCGGCCGCGAACGGTGAGGAAATGTCTGGGGTGGGCCGGGTCGTCCTCAAAGTATTTACGCAGGCGGACAATAAAGTTGTCCAGTGTGCGGGTTTCGGTGTCGGGGGCCATCCCCCAGACGGTCTGCAGGAGCTGGCCGCGGGAGAGGACCTGTCCTTCCTGGGTGAAGAACAGATCGAGCATGCGTACTTCGAGTTCGGTGAGGGTTACTGTGCCATCCGACGTGGTCGCCGAGCTGTTGGTCAGCTGAACGCTGTTGGTACCGAACCGGTAGGTTCCGTTGTCTGCCGGACTGCCCTGCGCTGACCAGCTTGAGCGGCGCAGCATTGCGTTGACTCGCAGCAGAAACTCTTTGAGGCTGAACGGTTTGGCGAGATAGTCGTCCGCTCCCATCGACAGGCCGGCGATCCGGTCCTGCTCTTCGCTGCGTGCTGTGAGCATAAGGATCGGGATCTGATCGCCCTGCTGCCGTAGACGGTGGCAGACCTCGAGCCCGTAGATCCCTGGTAGCATCAGGTCGAGGACCATCAGTGCATAGTGATCGGTCTCAAGGTGCTGCAGTGCGGTTTCTCCGTCGGTGACATGACAGACACGATAACCCTCGGCGCTGAGGTTGAAGATCAGGCCCTCGGCGATGTGTGGCTCGTCCTCGACCAGCAGGATGGGGTAGGGGGTGGTCATCGTTGGCCTCTTTTGCTGTGACAGAGTGGAAAGGTCAGATGAAATGCTGTTCCGTGGCCGACCCCCTGGCTCTCCATCCAAATGTCGCCTCCGTGGCGCCGGATGATGCTGCGCACGATAAACAGGCCGATGCCGCTGCCGCGGATAGTCTTTCCGGTCCGGCGGATACGATAAAAGATGCGGAAGATTTTTTTTCGGTAGCGGGGATCTATCCCCTGGCCCTGATCGGAAAAGACCAGCTCTGCAACGTTCCTGTTGCGCCGCAGTTGAACATGGACGCGCGGCGGTCCTTCACTGTAAAGAATCGCATTTTCCAGCAGGTTGCGCAGTACAATTTCCAGCGACTCAGTATCGAGGCGGACGATGAGATCCTTTTCGATCTCGTGGGTGAGTGTACCGTCCGCGGGGAAGTTCTTCTGCTGATCCAGGTAGCGCTGTATGAGCTCTGACAGATCGCCGTCCTGCAGGCTGAGTTTTGTGTCCTTGTGTTCCAGGCGACCCGCCGCCAGCAGGTTGGTGATCAGTCCATTGAGACGGTTGGTGTCATCTTGCATCATGCGGATGAAGTGATGCAGCTGGTCCGGTTGAGGTTTGCGGAGTTCGATGGTCTCAAGGTGGAGCTGCAGAGAGGCGAGCGGCGACTTCAGCTCATGCGACAGCTGGGCAAAGAAGTTGCTCTGGGCGCGGTTAAGGGCGGCCTGCCGGCGCCAGAACAGGAAGATCACGTAAACCCCCACCAGAATTGCTACCAGCAGGATAATTCCTTCGGCCAGGATCAGCCAGTCGGTCGGTTCGGCGAGATGCTCTGTCTGGTAGCGGGTCGCCAGCTCTTTAAGCTGCTGGTGACGGCCGAGAAACCAGTAGATCCAGGAGACCAGCAGGAGAATCCAGAGCAGCTGAATGCCGATAAATGCGATCAGTGGGTGAAAAATGCGTCGAAGCAGGGCCATGGATCATTTTTTACCATTGCAGGACGCGTATAAACAAGGCTGATTTTACATAACTATTACATTTGGCCGGACGTCAACCTGCTAATATCACGATCCTTGTTGCATCTGATCCCCCTGACAGGAGATGGAATGATCCCAGATCTGAAGATTGGTAAACATCGTGTGCCGTACCCGCTTATTCAGGGGGGGATGGGGGTCCGTGTGTCCGGCTACCGTTTGGCGGGCCATGTCGCAAAAAGCGGTGGGGTTGGCCTGGTCGCGGCTGCTGGGCTGGCGCTGAACAGCCCCTATTATTCAGGGAAAAACTATTATGAAGCCGATGCGTTGGCCCTCAAAGAAGAGCTGCGCAAAGCTTATGAAATAGCCCCTGATGGCGTGATCGGTGTCAACTGTATGGTAGCGGTTAAAAACTACGACGATAGCGTGCGGGCCTCCTGCGAGGGCGGTGCCAAGCTGATCGTCAGTGGTGCCGGCCTGCCGCTGTCGCTCCCGGGTCTGACCGCCGATTATCCCGATGTCGCGCTGGTACCGATTGTCTCATCGCTCAAAGCGGCCCAGTTGATTGCGCGTAAATGGCACAAGGGGTTTGACCGATTGCCGGACGCGGTGGTTGTCGAAGATCCAGATACTGCCGGTGGGCATCTGGGCGAGAAGCTCGAAAATATCGGTCGCGGTGACTACGATCAGTACGCGACCGTACGCGCCGTCAAAGATTATTTCAAAACCCAGTGGTCGCTGGATATTCCGGTCATCGCTGCCGGTGGGGTGTGGGATCGTCAGGATATTCTACATGCCGTGGAGCAGGGAGCCGACGGGGTGCAGATGGCTTCGCGGTTTGTCTGTACCGAAGAGTGTGATGCCAGCGAAAAATTCAAAGAGGCCTACCTGCGGTGCAATCCGGAGGATATCGGTCTGATCATGAGTCCTGCGGGATTGCCTGGTCGCGCGCTGAAGGAAAATATCGACCATATCCGTCAACGGGATGTTGATGCCGGTCTGCGCTGTCCGTCGGGATGCTTGAAAAAGTGTGCTTATAAAGAGAATCAGGAACGCTTCTGTATTGTCCACGCGCTCGATCGTGCCCAGCAGGGTGACATCGATACCGGGCTGGTATTCTGTGGCACCAACGCCTGGAAGGCGGATCGGATCTGCACCGTTCAGGACATTTTTGACGAACTGTTCGGGTAGTTGGTTTCGTTTCTGTATGGCGATGAAAGAAATGATCTTACAAAGGGCGGCGACTTCGGTGGCGGCCCTTTTTTTATGGCTCAGATTTGTCCCGGCTAACGGTGAGGGGATATCCGATCTGCGGGCTTGGTTTTTATTGCCTAAATAGTGTAACATCGGAAGCTTGTGACAGGATGTTCTGTCGAACGTTTTAGAAGGAGTTCGCATGAGTTCAGAACAGGAAAAATTTATCCCCAAGTGGATCGCCTGGGAGAGCACCCAGCGTTGCAATCTGCAGTGCGTTCATTGTCGCTGCTCTTCCGACATGGAGGCGGCCAAGGGTGATTTTACCACCGAGGAAGCCTTTAAGCTCATCGATGATATCTGCGACGTGTCGCAGCCGGTGATGGTGCTTTCCGGCGGTGAACCGCTGATGCGCGACGATATTTTCGAAATCGCCGAGTATGGCACCAGCAAAGGTCTGCGCATGTGCATGGCCACCAACGGCACTCTGATCACCGACGAGGTGTGCCAGAAGATGCTCAAGGCCGACATCAAGATGGTCTCACTGTCCCTCGACGGCTCGACGGCGGAGATCCACGACGATTTCCGCGCCTGTCCCGGTGCCTTCGAAGGGACGCTACGTGGCGCCGAAACCCTCAAGCGTAACGGCATCAAGTTTCTGGTCAATTCCTCCTTTACCAAGCGCAACCAGCACGACATCGGTGACTGCTTTAAGCTCGCCAAAAAGATCGGTGCCACCGCCTGGTACATGTTTATGATCGTCCCCACCGGGCGCGGCGAGGAGATCATGAACGAACTGGTCAGCAAAGAGGATTACGAAGAGATTCTGGCCTGGCACTACCGGCAGGAAAAGAACGAGGATGATATCCTGATGCGCCCCACCTGTGCCCCGCACTATTACCGGATTGTGCCGCAGATGGCCAAGGCCGAAGGAGCCGACTTTAAACGCCGCAGCCTGACCTTTTCGACCGGGGGCGGCAAGGGCTGTATCGCCGCGCAGACCATCTGCCTGATCGATTGCTTCGGCAATCTCAAGCCCTGTTCGTACTTCCATTCGAGCGTCGGCAACGTCAAACAGGTGCCGTTTAAAGACCTGTGGTTCAACTCCAAAACCTTTAACGATCTGCGTGATTTCAAAAAGTACGGCGGCAAGTGCGGCGAGTGTGAATTTATCAACGTCTGCGGTGGTTGCCGCGCGCGCGCTGATGCCGTCTACGGCGACTATATGGCCGAAGAGCCGTTCTGTAACTACATTCCGCAGCGCACCTTAAAGCGGATGGAGAAGGAAGCGGCCGAAAACGCCCCTAAATAACATCGATCCGATTTAAACCCTGATAAGGAGAACTGTCAAAATGTCCACAGAATACAATTTTCTTAAAGCCTGCTGGTGTCAGCCTGTCGATCGTGTTCCCGTCTGGTTGATGCGTCAGGCGGGCCGCTACCTGCAATGCTACAAGGATGTCCGCGCCAAAGGAGGCGGCACCTTTCTCGATCTGTGTAAGGATCCGGCCCGCGCCGCCGAGGTGACCATCCAGCCGATAGATATCCTCGATGCCGATGCCGCGATTCTGTTCTCCGACATCTTGACGCCGGTCGAGCCGATGGGGATGGCGCTCGATTTTGTGCCAGGCCCGGTGTTCGAAAACCCGATCCGTACCGCTGCCGATGTTGATGCGCTGGTGGTGCCCGACAATATGGCCGATGCGGTGTCTTACGTGCCTGAGATCATCAAGCGTCTGCGCGTGGCCTTCGAAGGCCGCGTGCCGCTGATCGGTTTCGGCGGTGCGCCCTTTACTCTGGCCTGCTACATGGTCGAGGGCAAGGGCAGCAAGGATTTCGCCAGCCTCAAGCAGATGATGTACGGCGACTTTCCGCTCTACGATGCACTGATGAAGAAGGTCACCGAGATGGATCGCCGCTACCTCAACATGCAGATCGAGGCGGGAGCGCAGGCAATCCAGATCTTCGACACCTGGGGCGGTCTGCTGGCGCCGCACGACTTTGAGCGCTACATTCTCCCTTATGTCAAGACTCTGATCGATGGCCTCAACCGCAAGGACATCCCGATCATCTACTTTGTCAAGGGCGGCGGCGGCATGCTCGAACTGGTCAAGGAATCCGGAGCAGACGTGCTCGGCCTCGACTGGCATGTTAACCTCGGCAAGGCACGCGATATCCTCGGCCCGGACATCGCCGTCCAAGGCAATCTCGACCCGACCGTACTCTACGCGCCGAAGGACTACATCGAAAAAGAGGTGCGGCGCATCCTCGATGAAAACGCCGATCGCCCCGGGTTTATCTTCAACCTTGGCCACGGTATCCTCCCCACGGTGAATCCAGAGAATGCGATTCATATGGTAGAGTGTGTGCATCGCTTGAGCCAGAAGTAACTTGTCGCTAAATGTTCGGGGTCCGTTGTTTGTACTAACGGGCCCCGAACTGTTTATACCTGTCACCCATTACTCGTCACAGGTGTTCTCATGATCGATGTCAAACCCGCCGCACTGATCCTTCTCAATATGGGTGGCCCCGACTCACTCGACGCCGTCGAGCCGTTCCTCTATAACCTGTTCTCCGACCGTGAGCTGATCCAGCTTCCCGCCGGGGCGCTGCTGCAAAAGCCGTTTGCCAAACTGATCTCCCATTTCCGGGCAAAAAAAGTGGTCGAAAACTACCGCACCATCGGCGGTAAATCACCGCTGCTGGAGTGGACGCAGAAACAGGCGGCCGGTATTGCCGCGCGGCTTGAGGAGACGTATCCCTACGTGGTGATGCGCTACTGGCACCCTTTTGCCGACGATGTGTTGCGGGAGATCAAGCACGCCGGTATCGACAAGGCGGTGGTACTCTCCATGTATCCCCACTACACCGGAGCGACTACCGGCAGCAGTATCAATGATTTCAAACGCGCAGCAGCCAAAATCCACCCGGGACTCGATTATCAGCTGATCGAGGACTGGTACGACTGGCCCGCCTATCTGGATGCGCTCGCCAGCCGGGTGCATGAAGGGCTGGAGCAGTTCCACGACATGATTCAAAACGAGGTGCAGATCCTGTTTTCAGCACACGCGCTGCCGCAAAAGTTTATCGATCGCGGCGATCCCTACCGGCAGCACGTGATGGCAACGGTGCAGGGCGTGATGGAACGGGTCGGATCGTTTGACTGGCACGTGGCTTTTCAGAGCCGCAGCGGCCCGGTGCAGTGGATGGAGCCGGGCACCGAGGAGATGATACAGAAGCTCGGCGGGCATGGACACCGTGCGCTGCTGATGGTGCCGGTATCGTTTGTTTCCGATCATATCGAGACCCTGGAGGAAATCGACATCGAGTATCGCGATCTTGCCGCCGAGTGTGGCTTTCTCCATTTCCATCGTGCGCCGTCTCTGAACGACAACGCCGATTTCCTCGCTGCGCTGGCCGCACTGGTGCGGGAGCGCACAGCATGAAAGCCTGCCGCATGTGTGCGCGACCGTTCGATCCCGAGCTGCCCCTCGACGATCCGGCACAGCAGGCCGGACAGTTGATGGCCGAAGAGGAGTACGGCGACGCCGGGGCGCTGTGTGGCGATTGTCTGGCCAGCCGGGGACGGTTGGCGATGATGTACCGCTCGGATTATTTTGCCGGTTAGGCAGAAAAGATACAGGCAAAAAAGCAGCGGCCCGTACTCATCAGAGTACGGGCCGCTGCTGCATTTGAGGGGGGACTATCTCACCGCTTCAAAGCACTTCTGGATGTGTTGTTCAGACGGCGGACGACCAAAAAAATTGGCGATCAGGGTAACGACGATCGCCGTCGGCAAGGCGATGACCAGCGGGTCGACCAGCGCCCACTTGGTTCCAGCGGCCAGCGAGTCGACGCCGAAGAGCGCTTTGCAGATCAGTAGCGGTTTCGATTCCTTGATGTGGATGAAGAACAGCCAGAACAGGCTCATCAAGGTGCCGCTGAAAAATCCGGCGTAGGCCGCGAAGCGGGTCATCCCCTTGAAGTAGATGCCACCGAAGTAGATCGGCAGAAAAGCGGCGGCGCAGATACCGAAGAAGATCGCGGTGCCGCGGGCGATAATGGCGGTGCCGCCTTCGAAAAAGTGCGGCAGCCCCCAGGCGAGAAAATAGCTGATCATGATCGCGAACAGGATGCCGACCCGAGTCAGCAGCACGCTGTTACCGCTGCGGCCGAGGGCTTTTTCATAGATGTCCCGGCCCAGCGAGGTGCCCATGGCGTGGAACTGTGAACTGAGGGTGCTCATGGCTGCTGAGAGCAGGGTGATCATGAACAGGGCGGTAAACCACTGCGGCATTGCGGCGCTGATGTACATCGGGATGATCTGGGCGACGTTCTTGTCGGCAGCGAGCAGGGCGATCTTGCCGGCGGTGGCGCTGTTTTCGTAGTAGAAGAAGACGTTTGCGAGCGGGCCGACGATAAAGGGAACTCCGACCACCACGAGGATGAAGATGCCGCCGATCAGCACCGCGCGGTTGAGCTCGCGGTCGCTCTTGACGGTCATGAAGCGGACGATCAGCTGGGGCTGGGCGAGTACGCCGATGCCGACACCGAGAATAATGGTGGTCACCACTACCAGCCAGTATTCGGAGCCCAGCTGGGGAAAGGTTGTCCAGCCGGTGTGCCCCTTGGCGCCGAAGATCTTGACGGCGATCTCGCTCATGTCGCTTAGGCGCTGATGGGCCTGGGTGATGCCGCCGAGTTTGTAGTAGGTCACCGCCAACAGGATCACCAGTCCGGAGAACATGATGCTGCCCTGAAAGGCATCGGTGTACATGACCGCCTTCAGCCCGCCCATGATGACGTAGATGGCGATGATGATGGTCAAAAAGAAGAGTGCCACGCTGTAGTCGATGGCGAGAATCTGAGCGATAAACTTACCTCCCCCCATCAGAACCACACTGGCGTAGAGTGGCATGGCGATGAAGATCAGCGTTGCTGTCAGGCCCTGCAGTCCGCGGGAATCGAAGCGACGCCCGAGAAATTCGGGGAAGGTGTGCGCGCCGAGGTTGAGGCCCATGACGCGGGTGCGCCGTCCGAAGAAGACAAAGGCGATAAAGACGCCGACCAGAATGGTCAGAAACGTCAGCCACAGGACGCTCATGCCGAACACCGCCGCCGCACCGCCGAAGCCGATGATGGCCGAGGTGCTGACGAAGGTGGCGCCGTAGGAGATCGCCATGACGAACGGGTGGATTTCACGCCCGGCCAGCATGTAGTCGGACGCGCTGTTGGTGTCCCGGTAGGCCTTCACGGTCAAGTAGGCGACGATCGACAGATAGACCAGGACCACACAGGTCAGAAGCGGGATGCTCATGGGTGCAATTCTTTCGGACAGGGGTTACAGAGTGTCTTCGATGCGGTGCTCTTCTTCGAGCCAGCTCTTTTTGCGTTTGGCTTCGTCGTCGTTCAGGAAACCACGATTCCAGTTTTTGATGCCGTAGACGATACAGATCAGAGCACTGGCGAGGGTCAGTGCTAGTCCGAGAGGAACGCCGAAGCCGTCGAGTCCGAACATGGATTTGTCTCCTGTTATAGAAAATGCAGAACGGGGCAAGGGGTTTGCTTTTTTGTCTTTGGGTGATGAAGAGCCGCTTTTTTAGCTTGATTGGAGAGGGCCTGTCCAATTAATCTTTTGGGTGGTACCGTTCGATAAAATAGAACATAAGGGGGTTATGTTATGCACTTTTCTCAACTGCGGACCTTTGTCTCGATTGCTCGTGAGAAGAACCTGACGCGAGCTGCCGCAGCGCTCAACTTAAGTCAGTCGGCGGTGTCGACACAGCTAAAGGGACTGGAAGAGCAGTTTGGGGTCGCTCTGTTTGAACGGGGGGCACGTGGGATGGAACTGAGTGCGGCAGGGGGGATGCTGCTGCGGCAGGCCGAGGAGATCCTTGTTGCCTGCAGCGCGATGCAGCGAAGCGCTGAAGCCCTCAGCCGCGGTGCCACCGTTTCGGTCTCCATCGGTCTCAACACCGACCCGACCTTTTTAAGGATCAGCGCAACAAACCAGCGCTTGTCGCTGCTGCACGCGGATCTGAAGATTGCGTTCCAGTCTAGTGAAACCGCGCAGACCGTCGATGCCCTTCGCAACAGGATCCTCGATATCGGTTATTTTTATGGCACATTTCAGGAGCCGGATGTCCTCCAGCAGGTCATTGCTCAGGTACCGGTCTGCGTGGCGATCCCGAAAAAATTTCTCCAGGACGGGCAACGGATCAGTTGGCAGACACTGGTCGCGCTCCCCTGGATCTGGGTGAATGACCAGTTCCCTTTTTACCGGGTGTTAGCTGAGCGGATGGAAGGGGGGCGCCAGTTTCCGGCCCGGATTGTCACCGCCACCAACGAGCAGATCGTCCGTGAGCTGGTCGCTTCCGGGCAAGGCGTGGCGCTGATGCGTGAAGATGAGGCGCGACCTCTGGTCGATGAGGGGAGGGTGGTGCTGTGGGAGCAAGGCTGGGGGACCGTGCCGCTGAGCCTTTGTTGGCTGCGGGAGATGGACTCTGATCCCAGGATTGCGGCGGTCCGTGATGTGATCACCTATGTTTGGGCGGACCGGCCCCTCGATCAGGATGGGGTTGTAGACAATTCCATCTGGATCTGAATTACATGGAGGACCAGAACGACAAAGGGCAGCCCGGTGAGGGGCTGCCCTTTGTCATCAAGATATTACTGTGCGGATAGGTTAGGAACCGCCGTAGGAGTGCAGACCGGACAACACCAGATTGACGCCCAAATAGCAGAAGACGGTTGCGGCAAAGCCGATGATCGACAGCCATGCAGCGCGGCGTCCGACCCAGCCCCGGGTAATCCGGGCGTGCAGGAATGCGGCGTAGATAAACCAGACAATCAGGCTCCATGTTTCTTTGGGGTCCCAGCTCCAGTAGGTGCCCCAGGCGTAGTTAGCCCAGGCGGCGCCGGTGACGATGCCGAGGGTCAGCAGCGGGAAGCCGATCATGATCGCTTTGTAGTTGATATCGTCGAGAATCCGGGTGTTGGGAAAGATACCGAGGATGCCGCCGATCGGCGACTCGTCGGCATGCTTCTCCTCCTTGCCGATCTTGATCAGGTACATGATCGAGACCCCGCAGGCCACGGCGAACGCGGCATAACCAAGGAAGCAGGTGATAACGTGATAGGTCAGCCAGTTGCTCTGCAGCGCCGGGACCAGCGGGTCGATGGCGTCGCTCAGTGAGAACTGCGCCCAGATCATACCGGCAAAGGCAAACGGCAGGACAAACGCGCCCACCGAAGGCTGCTTGTATTTCAGGTCGATGAGCAGATAAACCAGTAGAATCGACCATGCGAAGAAGACCACCGATTCATACAGGTTGGTAAGCGGTGCGCGGCCATCGATGCCGAGCAGCTGGTAGGATTCGTACAAGCGCAGACCGATGGCTATGGTGTTGGTGATAAAGCCGGCCAGCGCGGTGACCCGGGCAATCTGTGCCACGGGCTTGCTGCGGGTGGCGATATAAGCGATGTACAGAACCATCGAGGCAAAATAGCCGAAGGTTGTGACGTTGAAGAATAAAGAGCTATTCATGATAATCCCTCCTCAGGATCAGGATTTGTTTTCGATGGCTTGCGCCAGGTTCTTTTCAAGTTCTTCGAAGGCCAGAGAGAAGGCCGGCTGATTGCGGTGTGCGCTGGCGGCGACGCGGACGCGGGTTGCGCCGCCGTCGCTGTCAAGGCAGATCCAGAAGCGGCGGTGCGAGAAGAAGAATGCGCCGCAGGAGCCGAACACCATCAGGAAACAACCCAGCCAGACCACCCAGACGCCGGGATCTTTAGCGACCGAGAGACCGGTATACATCGCCGGTTCTTCGTAGCCCATCAGGGCAAAGCTGAAGATGCCATCGCGCTTGTCGTCAAACTGCGGAAAACGCTGCAGGATGATAAAGGGTGATCCATGCTTGCCGTCGGGGGTGTTGACGTGCAGTTGTGCCGCCGGTCCGTAGTTCTGGTAGGTGGGGGCATAATCGGTGACCGCAAAGGCATAGCCGCCCGGCAGGGGGATGTGCTGGCCCTGGGTCGCGCGGATGTTGAGCACTTCGCCGCTTTCTTTGACCGTGACCTGCATGTTGAAACCGGCGTTGCCGGCCGGACCGTAGCTGGACTGATAGAAGGTCAGTCCCTTGTAGGTCAGCGGATCGTTGACTTCGATGGTCTTTTTGATTACCTCTTTGCCGCCGTCGATAACCACCAGATCGCTGGTGTAGTCTCTGGGGCGCTGGCTGCCTTCGTAGTAGGTGACCTGAAAATCATCGCAACGGACCTCAAAACCGATGTCGAGGGGCTGGTTAGAGCCGCGGGGCCAGACCTGGGTGGTGCTGGTGCCTTCGGCGATGTTGACATACGCCTTGTAGCCCCACACTGTGCCCATGATCGCACCCAGCATGATGATGAGGATCGACAGGTGGGTGATGTAAGCGCCAAAGCGGGAATAGATCCCTTTCTGGGCAAACAGGTAGATTTTCCCGTCTTCTTCTGACTGGATCGGTTTGGCGAACGATTTTTCCAGAAAGGTCGACAGGCTGCCTGTCAGGGTCTGGATGTCTTCTTTGCTGGTGAACTGCGCCCGGTTGGCAGAGTTTTCAAGGGTTCCATCCCCGGGGATCAGTGCCGGTTCTTTGACAAATTTCCAGACGCGGGGGAAGTTCTTGATCGAGCAGCAGATCAGGTTGACGCTGAACAGTCCGAGAATACCGACGAACCACCAGGAATGGTACATGTCGGTGAACTGCAGGGTTGTAAACAGCTCGTAGTTCGATTGGCCGTATTCGCGGATGTATTCTTCCGGACTGGCGTTCTGTTGAAGAACCGTGCCGATGATCGAGGTGACCGCCAGCAGCAGCAGAGTGATGATTGTCAGTTTAAGGGAGCAGAAAAAGTCCCACAATTTGTCGATCGGGTTGCGTTTTTGGAGTGTCAAAACGTATCTCCTGAAATAGAGGTTCCGTCATTCGCGCTAAAAGATGACGGATTTTGTCATCATAGCCATATGTCTGGCCCGGGTCAATGCGTACCGGCCGGATTTTAATTCAGAAGTACGGTGGTGCGAACGGACAGCAGGGTCTGGGAGGGCGTGGTCGGCGGTTGCCATGCGGCGAGCAGCGGAGAGTCTGGCGGGCTGTACTGGACGAGGACCTGGCCGGATCTGACTGTCGGCAGCGGTAACCTGGACGGATTCAGAAGTGGTGCGGTACTTAAGGTGTTGCCGGTCAGGACCGGTCCGCCGAGGGAACGGTGGTTGGACTGACTCTGGTGGCAGGAACGGTCCGGGCAGTTGACAACTTGCGCCGGTTCGGGGAATGTCAGGTGGCAGCCGGCGACGTGGGCTGCGTGGGGGTCGCTCCCCAGCCGTGTGGTACGCAGGCCGCCATCTTCCATGCAGGTGTAGGCGCACTGCAGGGCCCCGCTGGACAGGACCAGAAAGAACAAGGCGCCGAGCAGGCTGATGTTGATGAAGATGGGTCTGTCGGGCACGGGCCAAACTCCAGAAGGCTGTGTCGTGTCGCTGAAAAAACAGGTCGAATCTTAACTTGTCAGGTTTCTCTTTGCAAGGCTAATGCCCTTCTCTCGCTGCGAAAAGCGGCAGAACGACAAACCGCGGCTGCTCGAAAGCACAGTCCTACAGTCCGGCCTGTTTCAGCTGGTCAAGTGCTTGCTGCTGAGCCTTATTCAGGGTTTTGGGGACCTCCACGTTAATAACGGCATAGAGATCACCGGCCGGTCTTCTGCCGGAGGGAGGTACGCCAAAACCCCGCAAGCGGATTTTCTGCCCCGGCTGCATACCGGCTCGAATCTTGACCCGCTTGGTGGCATCGAGAGTCGGCACGTCGATGCTGGCTCCGAGACAGATGTCGCTGAAGGTGACGGAGACATGGACCAGCAGGTCGTTCCCTTCGCGGCTGAAGCGTGGATCGGGATCGACCTCGATCTGCAGAATCAGATCGCCCGTTTTACCGCCCGCCGGCGCTGATCCGCCTTTGCCGGTGATCCGCAGCTTGGATCCCGCATCGGTTCCGCTCGGTATCTTGACCTTCAGTTCTGCCGTGCGTCCTTCGCGTTGATAGCTGATATGGCGCTCGCCACCGGTGACTGCGAGGCGGAAGGGGATTCTGATCTGCAGGGAATAGTCCTGCCCCTTCATCGGACGCTGGCGATGAAAGCCGCCGCTGCGTCCACCGAACAGTTGGCTGAACAGGTCTTCGCCGCCGAACTGGCCGAACAGGTCGCCAAAATCCGCGTTGCGGAAGATGTCTTCCTGGCTGTAGCGCTGGTGGAATCCCGTGTCGCCGAACTGGTCGTATTGGGCTCGCTTGTCCGGATCAGAAAGGACCGCATAGGCTTCGGAGATTTTTTTGAACTGCTCTTCCGCCTGCTTGTTGTCCGGATTGCGATCCGGGTGATATTTCTGGGCCAGCTTGCGGTAGGCTTTTTTTATGCTGTTCGCGTCGGCTTTGCGATCGACGCCGAGGATTGAGTAGTAGTTGTCTGACATGGTGTGTTATCGCTCCTTGTTAAAAATCCTCTGCAACTATAGAAATGCTGATTTGCAGCGTCAATAGCTCAGTTGTGCTGAGCTGTTTTATCCTGTCTCGGCTATGGTTGCGGCGATGTTACGCCCTTTCTGGGAACTATGGGCATTTCTTGACCGGCGGACCGATTGTCGGTACTATTTGTTGACGATATAAAAAGCATAGTGATTTCGATATGTTTAGGAGAAGATATGACACGAGTTGTGGTGATCGGTGCTGGGATTTCCGGACTTTCTACCGCCTACGCGATCGAAACATTGGCCGCACAGGTCGCGTTGAGTGTGGAGGTTCGAGTCGTTGAGAAGCTCGATCGAACCGGAGGTAAGATCCATTCGATTCACGACAGCGGTTTTTTGTGCGAATGGGGGCCCAACGGCTTTCTCGATAATAAACCGATGACCCTTGATCTCTGCAAGCAGCTGCAGATCGACGGACAGCTGCTGCGCTCCGATGATAATGCCCGCAAGCGTTTCATCTATTCGCAACAGGTTCTTCACCGTCTCCCGGAGAACGGTCCTTCCTTTCTGAAATCCCCGCTGATCTCATGGCCGGGGAAGATGCGGCTGGCCTGTGAGATGCTGGTGCCGAAACGGACCGACGGCGTCGATGAGACGTTGGCCGATTTTGGTCGTCGTCGCTTAGGTGCTGAAGCCCTGAACAAACTGATCGCTCCGATGGTGTCCGGTATCTTCGCCGGTGACCCGGAAACCATGAGCTTGAAGAGCTGCTTTCCTAAAATTCACAGTCTCGAGCAGGAGCATGGTGGCCTGATCAAGGCGATGCTCAAGTTGGCCAAAAAGAAGAAGGCCGAAGTCAAAGAGGGCAAGGTTGTCGCCAGCGCAGCCGGCCCCGGTGGGGTTCTGACCTCTTTTACGGACGGGATCCAGGAGCTCAGCGACGGCGCGGCCAAGGCGCTGAAGGGGGAAGTGCTGACCGAGGCGGGCGTGCAGCGGATAGAAAAGAAGCAGGACGGCTATCAGCTCCACTTCGAAGACGGCAGCAGCCTCGATGCTGACATGGTCGTCAGCGCCGCTCCGGCCTACGCGGCCGCGGCCATGCTCGAAGAGTTGGACGATGGGATCGCTGCGCTGCTCCGTCAGATTCCGTATGCGACGATGAACGTCATCTGTTTCGGCTATCAGCGGGACAAAATCACGCATGATCTCAACGGCTTCGGCTATCTGATCCCCAAGGCTGAAGGGTGTAACACCCTCGGGACACTCTGGGATTCGAGCATCTTCCCCAATCGTGCCCCCGAAGGCCATGTCATGTTGCGCTCGATGATGGGCGGCGGTACCAACCCCGGGGCTATCGACCTGTCCGAAGACGAAGTCCGGTCGCGGACGATGGACGACCTGCGCCAGATCATGAAGATCGACGTGGAGCCCGATTTTGCGCGGGTGTTCAGACACCGCAAGGCGATTCCGCAGTACACGGTGGGGCATGCGCAGCGCTTCGCGGAGGTGCGTGAAAAGCTGGGTCGGCACGCGGGACTGTTTATCACTGGCAATGCCTTCGGCGGTGTCGGTCTGAACGATTGCGTCAATGCCTCCAATTTGGTTGCCGCAGAGGTTGTCGACGTTCTGCGACAGCGCGTAGATTGAGCACAAAAGGGCCCTTGATGGTCGTCATCAAGGGCCCTTTTGTGGTTTTCTCGTTTGACTGGGCGGGTTAGAGGATGGTAACCCAGCCGTGCGGGTCGGCCTTGCGGCCGTATTGGATGTCGGTGAGGGTTTTGTACAGCTTCATGGTCAATTCTCCCGGATCGCCGTTGTTGAAGCTGACGCTTTCGCCCTTGTAGCAGAACGAGCCGACCGGAGAGATAACGACAGCGGTGCCGGTGCCGAAGGCTTCTTTCAGGCGACCGTTGCCGATCCCCTCCATCACTTCATCCACCGTCAGCGCCCGCTCTTCGATGTCATATCCCATCTCTTTGCAGAGGGTCAGGACCGAACGACGGGTGATTCCGTCGAGGACCGTGCCGCGCAGCGGGGAGGTGACGATCTTGTCATCATAGAGGAAGAACATGTTCATGCTGCCGACCTCTTCGACATACTTCCTTTCTTTGGCGTCGAGCCACAGCACCTGATCGTAGCCGTTTTCGGCGGCCTCTTTTGCCGCATAGAGACTGGCAGCATAGTTGCCGCCGGTTTTGGCCTCGCCGGTGCCGCCCTGGGTTGCGCGGACATAGTGGTCCGAAATCCAGATCTTGACCGGGGCGATGCCGCCTTTGTAATAGGCCCCGACCGGGCTGAGGATGACATAGCAGAGGTACTGATCTGCGGGGCGCACACCGAGCATCGCTTCGGTGGCGATCATGGTGGGCCGGATGTAGAGGCTGGTCCCTTCGCTGAAGGGAACCCAGTCGCTTTCCAATTGCACCAGTTTCAGAATCGCATCGAGGAAAAATTCATTGTCCACTTCGGGCATGCACATCCGCTGTGCGCTGAGGTTGAAGCGGGTGACATTGTCGCTGGGGCGAAACAGTGCAACTTTGCCGTCAGGGCGGCGGAAGGCTTTTAGCCCTTCAAAGATTTCCTGTGAATAGTGCAAAACCATCGCGGCCGGATCGAGAGAAAAAGGGCCGTAGGGCTCTATGCGCGCAGAGTGCCAGCCTTTGCCGGTATCGTACTGCATGACGAACATACGATCAGTAAAGGTTCTTCCAAAGGCCAGATCTGTTTCTTCGGAAAGTCCCGGCTTGGGATTTGTTACGGGCAGGATATCGAGTTTCATGGGTCTTGACCCTCCACAAAATGAGGTTGGACAGATAAAATATGACCGCTTTTTTAGCACAGTTTCACGAGGGGCTGCAAGGTTTCGGGCAGTGCGGGCAGTCCCCGTCGGACAAGGTGTTCTCGTCTCGCGGGTTAACCTTATCTGGGGGGTATCAAGGTGAACAGGTGCAGTTGATGGAGAATCGATAGGATACAGGGGATGGCTGTGACATCTGTCGAGTTGAAATATGGATCGGAGCGTTGGTCGCTGTCCTGTGACGAGGCTCAACTGCTGACGGTCGATCTGCCTTCGGCGGAGAGACCGGAAGTATTGGTGCGTCGGGCGCTGGCCAACCCGGTAGGTACGCCGCCGCTGGCGGAGATCTGCCAGCCTGGGGACAGGGTCGTTATCGTTACCTCGGATATCACGCGGGCGACGGGCAGTGCTCTTTATCTGCCGATATTGGTCGATGAGCTCAATCGTGCCGGTGTTGACGATCGGGATATCGAGATTGTGATCGCTCTCGGTATCCACCGCCGCCAGACTGCGGATGAGCACCGTCGTATCGTTGGTGCGCTCTTCGGCAGAATCAAGGTGACGGATCATGACTGTGATGATGCCGAACAACTGGTTGAGCTGGGCTGCACCAGTGGCGGGATCCCGGTGTGGATCAACCGGACGGTTGCCGAAGCCGATCGAGTGATCGTGACCGGTTCGATCGGATTCCACTATTTTGCCGGGTTCGGCGGTGGGCGCAAAGGGTTGGTGCCGGGGGTGGCCTCGCGACAGACCTGCATGGCCAGCCATTTTTCGGTCTTCAATCCACCAGAGATCGGCGGGAAGCATCCCCGGGCTGTTGCCGGAGCGCTGCAGGGAAACCCCGTGCACCAAAACCTGCTGGAGGCGGCGAAGATGGTGCACAGCGATTTTCTGCTGAACACCGTACTGTCTCCCTCGAAGGACATGCTCGGGGTTTTCTGTGGCGATCTTGTCCAGGCACATTTGGCCGGGTGTGAGTTGGTGCGCCAGAGTTATGAGGTCCCTCTGGAAGAGCCGGTGGATCTCGCTGTGGTCTCCTGTGGCGGGCTGCCCAAGGATATCAATTTTATCCAGGCACAAAAGGCCCTCGACTACAGTGTCAATGCGGTGCGCGATGGGGGTGTGGTGATTCTGCTGGCGGCCTGCCCGGACGGTTTTGGTCACCCGACGTTCTTCAATTGGTTCCGTTATCAGCAGTTGGACGCTTTTGAGGCGGCGTTGCGGGCCGGCTATCAGATCAATGGACAGACGGCCTATTCGGTGTTTTCTAAGGCTCGGCGTTTTAAGGTGCTTCTGGTCAGTGAACTGAGCCGCGACCAGACCGAGGCGATGGGGATGAAGAAGGCGATGGATTTGTCCCAGGCGATGGAGATGGCCCGTAAGTATCTGCCGGTTCGACCAGAAATCGTCATTATCCCTGAGGGAGGGACCGTTCTGCCGCGGGTCGTCAGGTCTGAATTGCGCCGCTGACGCTGGACATTACGGTTCGACTTGAGTGATAATAAATCGAAATTGAGGCGCGAAGACGTGCACATCGGTCTTTGCGCCTCCTGTGCTTTTTTATAGAAACGGTTGACCGCATAGAGGGTTAGGTATGCTTGACGCACGTATCGTAAAGATTCTTCAGGACATTGTCGGCAAGGAGTACGTCTCGACGGAAAAGGCAGATCTGATCTGTTATTCCTACGACGCGACCCAGCGCCGTTTTCTCCCCGATGTTGTTGTTCATCCGGGCAGTGCAGACGAGGTCAGCCTGATCATGAAGATGGCAAACGCGGAGAAGGTCCCGGTGTTTCCGCGTGGTGCAGGCAGCGGGTTTACCGGCGGCAGCCTGCCGACCGAAGGGGGGATCGTTCTTGTGATGACTCGCCTCGATCGCATCCTGCAGCTCGATGAAGAGAATCTGGTGGCAACGGTTGAACCGGGCGTGGTGACCGAAGATTTCCAAAAGGCGGTGGAGAAGGTCGGTCTGTTTTATCCCCCCGATCCCGCGTCACTGAAGTTTTCCACCCTGGGCGGAAACGTCGCCGAGTGCGCCGGAGGTCCGCGCTGCGTCAAGTATGGCGTCACCAAGGATTTTATCCTCGGCCTCGAGATCGTGACCCCCACCGGCGATATTATCACCACCGGCGGCGCGACCATGAAGGGTGTCGTCGGTTACGATCTTACCAAGTTGATGTGCGGCAGCGAAGGAACCCTGTCCATTATTACCAAGATAATTATCAAGCTGCTGCCGTTGCCCGAGGCCAAGAAGACCATGCTGGTGCTGTTCGATTCCATCGACGGCGCAGCGCAAGCGGTGTCGGCAATTATCCGCGGCAAGATCATCCCCACGACTCTCGAATTTATGGATGCGGCGACCATCGACTGTGTCCGGCAGGCCACCGATCTGGATGTTCCCGAGTCGGCCCGCGCACTGTTGATTATCGAAGTCGATGGTGATGCCGATGTGATCGCCAAGCAGGCCAAGCGGATCGCCGATATTGTCCAGCCCCTCGGCGTTGTTGAGACCCGCATCGCCGAAACCGCCGAACAGAGCGAGGCGCTCTGGCAGATCCGTCGATCGGTTTCGGCGTCGTTGCGTAAGGTTAATCCCGATAAGTTTAACGAAGATATCTGTGTGCCGCGCAGTAAGGTGCCGGACATGATCCGCAGGATCGAGAAAATCGCTGACGCTTATGACATTCCGATCGTCAATTTCGGTCACGCCGGGGATGGAAATATCCATGTCAATGTCATGATTGACGGCAAGGTTCCCGGACAGCAACAGCAGGCCGATGCCGCCATCGAAGAGGTCTTCAAGGGTGCGCTGGAACTCGGTGGAACCATGAGTGGAGAACACGGCGTCGGGATTATGAAAGCGCCCTATATCCCCCTGGAGTTGTCGACCGGTGCGGTGGATTACATGAAGACGATCAAGCGGGCCCTCGACCCCAATAATATCCTCAACCCCGGAAAAATCTTTCTGGATGGCTGATCGGTGCTGCCGATTCTCCTCTGTTCTGGACGATGAAAACCGTTATGGCAAAACTGAAGACGCTTGAAGATTATCGCGAAGAGATTGAACAGTGCGTGAAGTGCGGCGCCTGCCGGGCTCACTGCCCGGTGTTCGGTGCCGAGAAGCACGAAGGGCGGGTGGCACGAGGCAAGGTTGCGCTGGCGGGTGCGCTGCTCGAAGGTGAAATCGGTCTCGAAGAAAAATTGCTGTTCGACCTATCCCAGTGTCTGCTGTGCGGCAGCTGCTGTGCTCAGTGCCCCAACAAGGTGCCCACCGAAGAGATCGTCGCCGCGGCTCGCCGTGAGATTTCCCGACAGAAGGGACTGTCGACCTTCGCAAAGGGGATGACCACGGTGCTGAAGAATCAGGGGCTGATGAACCGTCTGGCTAAGACCGGCGGAGTTTTATCCAGTGTTCTGTTCAAGAAACTTCCCGAAAACAGCGGGCTGCGACTGCGCTTTCCCGCGCCTTTTATCGATCAGAATCGAACCCTGCCACCTATTACGGGCAAACCGTTTCGCGAGCGCTATCCTGAGCGGATTGAAGGACAGCCTGGGCAGCCCACCGTGGCCTTTTTTACCGGCTGCGGGATTAACTACATGTATCCCGATATCGGTGAGGCTTTTCTGCGGGCGATGAGATTTCTCGGGGTGACGGTGGTGATTCCGGCCGAGCAGGGTTGTTGCGGGCTGCCCGCCGTCAGTGCTGGTGCGACCGAGGTTGTCGAAGAGTTGGCGGACCGTAACCTGAAAGCGTTGACGGCGCAGCCGTTCGATTGCATCGTGACCGCTTGTGCATCCTGTAATGCCGGGTTGGGGAAGATCTATGCGGACCTCGAGGGGGATTATGCCGCATTGGCGGCCAAGACCCGCGATGTCTTCGCCTTTCTGGTCGAACAGGGGCTGCCCGCCAGGCTGGCCGAACTGCCGCGCGCCACAGAGCGGATCCTGGTCACCTATCACGATCCCTGCCACCTGCGCACCCGGGGGATTACCTATGAACCGAGGGAGATATTAAAGAACCTTCCGCAGGTCGATTTTGTCGAGATGGCCGCGGCCGGAACCTGCTGCGGGCTCGGTGGGACCTATTCGGTTTACCACTACGAAACCAGCAAAAAGATCGGAGCGAAAAAAGCCGGGCATGTGGTTGATTCCGGGGCTGAGATTGTTGCGACGGATTGTCCCGGGTGCATCATGCAGCTTCAGGACAGCTTGAACCATGCGGGTGCGAAGGTCCGTGTCAAGCATATCCTCGATCTTCTTCTCGAGGCCCTGCCCCCGTCCCCATAACGGATTTTTGGTTTTCCCTTAAAAACATGTAAAAAATGAGAAAAGTCGGGAATAGGGCTGGTTTATTTGTTTTGCCTAATGTAAGATCGATCTTATTGTTTTTATCCCTGCCTTTTTGATTGGCACTCTGGGACAAGGAGATCCTATGGCTGCGCAGGCGACCCCTTTCTTTCGTTTCAAGTTGTTTTACAAAGTCGGGCTGATGGGCCTGATCGGGCTGGTCGGCTTGTCACTGCTCGGATGGCTCGGTTATCAGGCGACACTGAAGATCGATACTTCTGCTCAGCAGAGCCTGGTGCAGGGGGCGGCGGTGCGTAGCGATCTGGTCAGGACCTATGACCAGGCCCTTGCAAGTGAAGATCTGGCTCTGGAACTGGGTGCGCTCAATCGTGGATTGATCGAGCTGATGAATCTTCTGGTCAACGGTAAGAACACCGGGATCAGTACAGAGCAGGTCTTGCTCGAAGCGAAAAAATTGACGAGGAAGGCCGAGGTTGTTCGTAGCGCTCCCGGCGGAGATCGGCTCATCGACGGGACGAAAAGAACTCTTGCGGAAGTGACGATCAATAACTTTCTCGATATTGAGGCGCTGATCGAATTCGAGCTGCCGACGCTTTACGGACTCGATACCCGCAGCCAGGAATATAAGGCACTACAGGGCGAAATCGCGGTGGCTCTGGCACGCATGTATGCTTTTATTTCGAGAAATATCGAGGAATTGGCTGAAAAAAGTCTGTCGGAGGTGAAAACCAATAAGGAGAATATCGCAGCAGAGTTGAGCAGTGCAGACACGCAGGCCGAAGCGGTGCGCAGTGCGCTGGCGTCAACTACGGCGCAGGCAGAAGTCGATCTCAAGACGGTTTTTATCGTTACTATCGTCGTGATGGGGATTATCTTCACCTATTTTGCCTTCAGCCTTGTGATTCCGCTCAATAAGACCGTGCGAATGGCCCGCGATCTCCGCGGTGGTCGGGTCGGGGCGCGCCTAGATCTTGGTTCTCGTCGTGATGAGTTCGGCTCAATGGCGCGGGCTCTCAACGAATTTGCTGACGATCTCCAGCACGACTTCGTCGGCACCATGCAGGCGATGGCCAGGGGTGATTTCACTGTTAAGATTGAGCCGAAGGACGATCAGGATATCATCCGCACGGCTCTCAAAGATGCCAAGGAGCAGCTGAACAAGGTGCTTCTCGATATCCTTGACAGCAGCGAGCAGGTTGCCGCAGGGAGTCTGCAGGTCGCCGAGAGCAGTCTGACCCTCTCTCAGGGGGCCAGCGAGTCGGCCGCTTCTCTTGAGGAGGTCAGTGCGTCGATGAATGAGATTTCCGGGCAGACGCGACGCAGCGCGGAAAACGCCACGGCGGTCAACCAACTCTCCCTCGAGGCTAAACGGGCTGCCGACCTCGGGAACGAGCAGATGCAGTCGATGGTCGAGGCGATGGGAGAGATCAGCGACGCGGGCAAGAGTATCAGTCAGATCATCAAAGTGATCGATGAGATCGCGTTTCAGACCAATCTGTTGGCTTTGAATGCTGCGATCGAGGCGGCGCGGGCCGGTGAGTACGGAAAAGGTTTTGCTGTGGTTGCCGCAGAAGTCCGCAGTCTCGCGGCGCGTAGCGCCAGTGCGGCCAGTGAAACTGCAAGCCTGATCGAAGGGTCGGTCAGCAAGACTGAAAATGGCGCACAGATCGCCGAGCAGACCGCTGAAGCCCTCTGCGAGATTCTGGAAAAGGTTACCGAGACATCCGATCTGACTGCAGCGATCGCCACTGCGAGCCACGAGCAGGCCGAAGGGGTTGCTCAGGTCAACAAGGGCTTGGGGCAGATCGATCTGGTTATTCAGCAGAATACGGTCGACGCCGAAGAAGGTTCTGCGAACAGCAACGAGTTGTCTGGTGAAGCGGCGAAGATGAAGGAGTTGATCAGCACCTTTACTCTGGACCACCGTGCGGAGGAGACGTTGGCGTTGGCGATCGACGAGGAGCCTGAGCAGGCCGAAGAGCAGGTCGCCCTCGAGTGGCAGACCGCCGAAGAATAACGCACCTGTCGGTTGCGTCTGAACCATTAGCCCGTATTTTCAAAATCCCCGTTCTGCGGGGATTTTGTTTTGGGGCCGCTGTGACAACTTGGGATGAGGTATGACGGTGGCGTAGCCGGCTGTTAAGATTGGCTGCTGGATTGGATTGTCTTTTTTTTCGCGTCGTTGTATGCTTTATGATCGATAACCCGCGGCGATGTTGGCTTGCGGGGGTCGGCAGAATGTTTTCAGTTAAAGGAGTAAGGCCATGTTTGGATTAGGGACCCAGGAGCTGCTCATCATCCTCGTGCTGGTGATGATTGTTTTCGGCGCCGGTAAATTACCTCAAGTCGGTGGAGCGCTCGGCAAGGGACTGCGCAATTTTAAAAAAGGGATGAACGACGCTGATGCTGAGATCGAAGAGGCACAGGTGGAGTCTATCGAGAAGAAAGAGGACAAAAAGGACGATTGAGACCCGCAACTACAGGCTGATTCGCAGGGGTGCCGATTATCACGGCATCCCTGTTTGCGTTTCAGCATACCGCAGGTCGTTAACGGTTTGAAGTGGAGATAAGTATATGGCCAAAGCTCTGGGATTGATGTCTGGTGGGCTCGACAGTACTCTCGCGGCGATGACGCTCATGAGGCAGGGGGTCGAAGTCGTCGGAATTTCGTTTGAAACCCCCTTTTTTAACGCCGATAAGGCGAAAAGTGCGGCGCAGCAGATCGGCTATCCGCTGATTGTCAAGGATATCGGCGAGGTTCACCTGGAGGTGCTGAAAAAGCCGAAATATGGCTACGGGCGCAATATGAACCCCTGCATCGATTGTCATGCTCTGATGTTTCGACTGGCCGGAGAGATGATGCAGGAGCAGGGCTTCGATTTTCTCTTTTCCGGCGAGGTGCTTGGACAACGGCCGATGAGCCAGAACGCCAACGCGCTGCGCTCCGTGGCGAATCATTCCGGATATCCCGATAAGGTGTTACGGCCGCTCAGCGCAAAGCTTCTGCCGGAGACACCGATGGAAATAGCCGGTCTGGTCGATCGTGAGCAGTTGCTTGACATCCAGGGCCGTTCGCGCAAGCCGCAACAGGCTTATGCTCGTGAATGGGGGTATCTCGATTTTCCCTCTTCAGCCGGTGGTTGTCTTCTGACCGAGGTCGGCTTCTCCAACAGGCTGCGGGATCAATTGACCCATAGCCCTGAATCGACCGTTGTCGATATGGAGCTGCTCAAGGTTGGCCGTCAGTTTCGCCTGTCGGACCGAAGCAAGTTGATTCTGGGTCGCAATCGGGCGGATAATGATGCGCTCAATCAGGTTCTTCAGGATTCCGGTATGCGTCTGCGCTGCCGGGATTTCTCCGGTCCGCTGGGTGTGCTGCGTGGCTGTCCTGACGACGCCGATCGTCTTAAGGCGGCAGGGATTGTCGCTTCGTACGGCAAGGGCAAGGATGAGGCGGCGGTGGAGGTTCTGTTCTTTGGTGACGGGCAGGAATTCTGCCTGAATGTCGCCCCGACCCCGCGGGAGATCTGCATGCAGGCGATTCTCTCCTGATTTTCTATTCTGCAACTGCTCGACATAAAAAAGCCCCGTCAGGATTTCTCCTGACGGGGCTTTTTGTTAATCAGGTGAGGCGCAGATTACATCATGCCGCCCATGCCACCCATGCCGCCCATGCCGCCAGGCATAGCAGGCATTGCATCGCCGCCCTCAGCGGGCTTGTCGGCGATCATCGCTTCGGTGGTCAGCATCAGGCCGGCAACCGAGGCCGCGTTCTGCAGAGCACTGCGGGTGACCTTGGTCGGGTCGATGATGCCGGCTTCCAGCATGTCGCAGTACTCATCGCTTGCAGCGTTGAAGCCGAAAGACCCTTCTCCGCCCAGGACTTTGTCTGCAACGATAGCGCCTTCGAGGCCGGCGTTGACAGCGATCTGACGCAGCGGCGCTTCGAGAGCGCGCAGGACCAGATCGCGACCGAACTTTTGCTCGCCATCGAGATCGAGTGTTTCAACATTTTTGAGGATGCGCAGCAGAGCGACGCCGCCTCCGGGAACGATACCCTCTTCAACGGCTGCGCGGGTGGCGTGCAGCGCGTCTTCAACGCGGGCTTTCTTCTCTTTCATCTCGGTTTCGGTTGCAGCACCGACCTTAACGACGGCGACACCACCGACCAGCTTGGCCAGACGCTCCTGGAGCTTTTCGCGATCGTAATCGCTGCTGGTCTCCTCGATCTGAGAACGGATCACCTTGACGCGACCCTCGATAGCGGTCTCTTCGCCAGCGCCGTCAACGATTGTGGTGTTGTCTTTGTCAACAACGATGCGCTTGGCGGTGCCGAGCATGTCGATGGTGGCGTTCTCGAGCTTGAAGCCCATCTCTTCGGAGATCAGCTGGCCGCCGGTGAGAACCGCGATGTCTTCGAGCATGGCCTTACGGCGATCACCGAAGCCGGGTGCCTTGACGGCGCAGACGTTGATGGTGCTGCGCAGCTTGTTGACGACCAGGGTGGCCAGCGCTTCGCCGTCGACATCTTCAGCGATGATCATCAGGGGACGGCCCTGCTTGGCGACCGGTTCGAGAACCGGGAGCAGGTCCTTCATGGAGCTGATCTTCTTGTCGTAGATCAGAATCAGGGCGTCTTCGAGAACAGCTTCCATGCGCTCGGTGTCGCTGACGAAGTAGGGAGACAGGTAGCCGCGGTCGAACTGCATCCCCTCGACGGTCTCGAGGCTGGTGTCCATCGACTTGGCTTCCTCGACGGTGATGACACCTTCTTTGCCGACCTTTTCCATTGCTTCGGCGATGATGTTGCCGATGGTTTCATCGCTGTTTGCAGAGATGGTTCCGACCTGGGCAATCTCTTTGTGGTCCTTGACCGGCTTGGAGAGGGCCTGCAGGCCTTCGACGCCAGCGATGACAGCCTTGTCGATGCCGCGCTTGATCTCCATCGGGTTGTGACCCGCGGTGACCAGCTTGACGCCTTCCTGATAAATGGCTTGAGCGAGAACGGTTGCGGTGGTAGTGCCGTCGCCTGCGACGTCAGAGGTCTTGGATGCAACCTCTTTGACCAGCTGAGCGCCCATGTTTTCGAACTTGTCTTCCAGTTCGATCTCTTTGGCAACGGTAACACCGTCCTTGGTGATCAGCGGAGCGCCGAACGACTTGTCGATAACAACGTTGCGACCCTTGGGGCCGAGGGTGACCTTGACCGCGTTGGCCAGAGCGTTGACACCGTCCAGAATGGTGGCGCGTGCTTCTTGAGAAAATTTGATCTCTTTTGCCATGATTTCTACTCCGTAAAGTAATTAAATGATTTGGTAGCTTGTTCCAGCGGTTTCGATTTTGTTCTCTGGCAAGGCGCGAGCAGCGCAGGAGCGCAGCGTAGCTTTATGCTACGTGAGCAACTGAGCAGCACAGCAACGCCGCCAGGAAGCAAAAGCGGAACTGCCTACTCTACAACGCCGAGGATGTCGTCTTCGCGCATAATCATGTATTCCTTGCCGTCAACCTTGATCTCGCTGCCGGCGTACTTGCCGAACAGAACCAGATCGCCTTCTTTGACGTCCAGAGGCAGAACCTTTCCGTCTTCGGTGGTCTTGCCTTTGCCGACCGCGATGACTTTGCCTTCCTGTGGTTTTTCTTTGGAGACGGTGTCCGGGATGATGATGCCCCCTGCGGTGGTGGTCTCTTCTTCGACGCGCTCAACAATGAGGCGGTCCTGTAAAGGTCTGATTTTCATGTTTTGCTGCTCCTTTCGTGTCGTGTTTCGGCCCTTTGGCCAATATCCAAGCGATAAACGTAGAAAAGAGACCGGTTCGTGCTCAAAGAGCAAGAGCTGTCTCTCTTTGTGAGTTATGCCTTGTTAGCACTCGAATCGCATGAGTGCTAACGACGGATCCAATAATAATGTCCGGCATGGGATTGTCAAGTTTTTCTTTCGATTTTTTTGGACGTTCAGCTCGATTTTCGAGGGGATGTCAGACGTTGTGCAATACGCAAAAACTCGATGGCGTCGGCGAGGCGACCGAGGACCCCGCCAAAGCCGGCTCGGAAGGCGATGGCGTCGCTTTCCTGTAGAAAGGTCAGGATCGACGGCTCGCAGCAGGGAGCGGCAGAGCTGTTGATCAGAAAGGTTGCATCGGCTGCGCTTAGGGTGCGGCTGCTGATCAGGTCTGTCACCGTCCCGTAGGGGGGTGTGGGGTCGCTACAGAGGCCGCCGAGCCAGCAGGTTGGGCAGCAGAAACGGTTGCCGGTATAGGGTCCGGATGCGGCCTGGCAGGACTGGTGAGGAAGTGGAGCTGACAGGCAGTGAGGGCAGAGGGGTGTTGATTGCTGTGGTGAGGCGCAGTTGAGAGCGATGGCACCCCCGTGGAAGCGGCGCAGTTGTCCCTCTTGGTCCAGCTGTTTCAGGTCGCGATGGATCGTCATCCGCGACGTTCCGAGTTGCTGCGCGAGGTGCTGCACAGACAGGGTACCACTGGATGCGAGCAGGTTGATGATTCTGGTGTGGCGCTGCGTTTTTGACATCGGCCTCTTTTCCTGCAGTGTGTGGACTGAATTTAAGCCAGATTAAAGTCCGTCAGGCGCTTGGTGCGAGCGATAGTACGTCGTTCTGCCTGCTGGGCAGGCCAGAACCGTTTATCGCGAGTTTACCGAAAATTAAACCGATTTAGCCGCGCTTAAAGTTTTTATCAATGTTAAATATTATGGTTGACATTTTCTACCATGACGGCTATATCGTTCGAAGATAAAACCCTTTTCTATTTATGTGAGAGCAGCAGGTTCTATGGAATTTGAAATCGGTCCGAAAATCAAGACATTACGTAAAGAACGCAAGTTGACCCTGCAGGACGTGGCGACGGAGACGGGCTTTTCGCCAGCTCTGATCTCACAGATAGAGAATAATAACGTTTCACCACCGATTGCAACTCTTTCCAAGATCGCCCGTTTCTTCGATGTGAAGATGAGCTTTTTCTTCGAGGAAGGTGAGGCAGTAGCGAAGTACGAGGTGGTGCGCAAGGATGATCGCAGGGTGGTTAGTCGGGTGATTTCCAAAGACGGTACCGGCCATGGTTACACCTACGAAACCCTGTCGTACCGCAAGCGTAACAAAAAGATGGAGCCCTTCTTGCTGACGGTCTCCGAGCGCGCCAAGGAGGAGACGCTCTACAGCCACGAAGGTGAGGAGTTTCTGCTGATCACCAAGGGACAGGCCGAGCTGATTCTCGATGAAGAACGTTTTGTGCTCGAAGAGGGTGATGCCGCGTATTTTGATTCTTCTGTGCGCCACCGCCTGCTCTCAAAGGAGGGCGAGACCGTCCAGGTCCTCGCGGTCGTGACCCGCTGAGGGTGACGAGAACCTGCTGCCGTGGTCTCAATATAGCAATTCACACCGAATCCTGTCTGTTTGATATCCTGTTGATACTTTAGAAGATGAAAGGGCCCGCTCTATGAGCAGTTTTGAAAAGAAAACCCTGGCCGACTGGGAAGTTCAGGCGAAAAAGTTGTTGAAGAAGGATGACCTGTCCGATTTTAAATGGGATACCCCCGAGGGGATCAGCGTTAAGCCGTTGTACACCGCAGCCGACATCGAAGGACTGGAGACTGCTGACACCCTGCCGGGCCTGGCGCCGTTTGTCCGTGGGCCGATGGCGACCATGTATGCTGGCCGCCCCTGGACCGTGCGTCAGTACGCCGGCTTCTCAACCGCCGAGGAGTCCAACGCCTTCTACAAGCGCAACCTCGCCGCCGGCCAGCAGGGCCTCTCGGTCGCCTTCGACCTGGCGACCCACCGCGGATACGACTCCGATCATCCGCGTGTTGTCGGTGATGTCGGTAAGGCCGGTGTCGCCATCGATTCCGTCGAGGACATGAAGATCCTCTTCGGCGACATCCCCCTCGACAAGGTATCGGTATCGATGACCATGAACGGCGCCGTACTGCCGATCATGGCCAACTATATCGTCGCCGCCGAAGAGCAGGGCGTTTCCGAAGACAAGCTGGCTGGAACCATTCAGAACGATATCCTTAAAGAGTTCATGGTTCGCAACACCTACATCTACCCACCGGCGCCGTCGATGAAGATCATCGGCGACATCATCGAGTACACCAGCCAGAAGATGCCGAAGTTCAACTCGATCTCCATCTCCGGCTATCACATTCAGGAAGCGGGCGCCAACAACGCCCTCGAGTTGGCCTTCACCCTGGCCGACGGCCTTGAATATGTGCGCCAAGCAGTTGCTAAAGGATTGGATGTCGATGCCTTTGCGCCGCGCCTCTCCTTCTTCTTTGCCATCGGCATGAACTTCTTCATGGAGGCCTCCAAACTGCGCGCCGCCCGTTTCCTCTGGGCCAAGCTGATGAAAGAGTTCAACCCGAAGAACCCGAAATCCTCGATGCTGCGGACCCATTGCCAGACATCCGGCTGGTCGCTGACCGAGCAGGACCCGTACAATAACGTCATCCGCACCACCATGGAAGCGATGGCTGCCGTGCTCGGTGGCACCCAGTCGCTGCATACCAACGCGCTGGACGAAGCGATCGCCCTGCCCACCGATCACTCAGCACGCATTGCCCGCAATACCCAGCTGGTGATTCAGGAAGAGTCCGGCATCTGCAACGTCGTCGATCCCCTGGGTGGCTCCTACTATGTTGAATCGCTAACCAGCTCGCTGATCGAAGAAGCTACCAAGATCCTCGATGAGATCGAAGAGCTGGGCGGTATGACCAAGGCCATCGAATCAGGGATGCCGAAGCTGCGCATTGAAGAGTCAGCCGCTAAGAAACAGGCGGCCATCGATTCGGGGCGCGACGTCATCGTTGGTGTCAACAAGTACCAACTGGCCGAAGAGGATGAGATCGAAGTCCTCGACGTCGATAACGCTGCGGTGCGCGAATCGCAGATCGCCCGCCTCAACAAGATGCGTGACGACCGCGACGAGGCGGCCTGCCGGCAGGCCCTTGACGCCATTACCGTAGCCTGCGAAAGTGGCGAAGGGAACCTCCTCGATCTGAGCGTCAAGGCCGCCCGCCTACGCGCCTCGGTCGGCGAGATTTCCGACGCGATGGAGAAGGTTTTCGGCCGCCACAAGGCAGAAATTAAACTGGTTTCGGGTGCTTATGGATCTGTCGTGAACGAAGATAGTGATTTCAATGATGTGAAAGAGCGGATCGAAGCCTTCGCGGCCAAAGAGGGGCGCCGCCCCCGGATTCTGGTGGCCAAGATGGGGCAGGACGGCCATGATCGCGGTGCCAAAGTTGTGGCATCCGCTTACGCCGACGCCGGTTTCGACGTCGATGTCGGACCGTTGTTCCAGACTCCGGAAGAAGCGGCCAAAATGGCGGTTGAGAACGATGTCCATGTGGTCGGCGTATCTTCGCTCGCTGCCGGTCACAAGACTTTGGTGCCGCAGTTGGTCGCCGAGCTGAAAAAACTCGACGCTGAGGACATCGCTGTGGTCTGTGGTGGAGTTATCCCGCGGCAGGATTACGATGCCCTCTACGCGGCCGGTGCCGCCAAGATTTTCGGTCCCGGCACACCGATTACTGTTTCGGCAGCACAGACCCTGGATGCGATTGAAGGTAAATGATCCAGACGCAAGGGCACGGCATGTCGTGCCCTTGCCGCACAATCCATGACACACGTAGGGGCGCGATTTATCGCGCCCTGATTTTCTTTTGTTTCTCGGTAAGTGGTCGCAATCAATTGCGCCCCTACAGATAAGGTTCGAACCGTGTCTACTGTCACCAAACTTGCCGATGGTGTCCGCTCCGGGAAACTTCGCCCGCTCGCCAAAGCGATCACCCTCATCGAAAGCCGTAACCCGGATCATTCAGCCGATGCAGCCGCGCTGCTCGATACCCTCCTGCCCGACTCCGGACGCTCGATCCGTGTCGGTATCTCCGGCGTGCCCGGTGCCGGAAAGAGTACCTTCATTGAAGCCCTCGGAATGCACCTGATCGCTACAGGGCACAAAGTCGCTATTCTTGCCGTCGATCCCACCTCGCAACTGTCCGGTGGTTCGATTTTGGGCGACAAAACCCGTATGGAAGAACTCT
Organism: Desulfuromonas sp.; assembly: GCA_002868865.1. Taxonomy (GTDB): domain Bacteria; phylum Desulfobacterota; class Desulfuromonadia; order Desulfuromonadales; family Geopsychrobacteraceae; genus BM509. Next base: position 42,191 of record PKUC01000024.1, read on the forward strand.
CCCGTGAGCAGAACGCCTTCATCCGTCCGTCACCGTCGGGGGATACCCTTGGCGGCGTGGCACGCAAAACTCGCGAGACCATGCTGCTCTGTGAGGCGGCTGGGTTCGATGTGATTATCGTCGAGACCGTGGGGGTTGGACAGTCGGAAGTCACCGTCGCATCGATGGTCGATTTTTTTCTGCTGCTGCAGTTGCCCAACGCCGGTGATGAATTGCAGGGGATCAAGAAGGGCGTGATGGAGGTCGCTGACGCTATCCTGGTCAACAAGGCCGAAGGGGATAATCGCCCGAAAGCTGAGTTGGCTCGTCAGCAGTACGAAAATGCGCTGCACCTGTTTAAGCCTAAGAGTCAGAACTGGCGTGTTCCGGCGCTGCTCTGCAGTGCGCTGCGCAATGAGGGGGTTGCGGAATTCTGGCAGACGGTCGAGCGTTTCAGGGAGGCGATGCGGCAGAGTGGTGAGTTTGCTGCCAGGCGTCAACTGCAGGCCAACGACTGGATGTGGGCGCTGGTGATGGATGAGCTCAAAGAGCTGTTCATGCGTGATAAAAATGTTGCTGCTCTGCTCCCACAGGTACAGGCGGGGGTCAGTCAGGGCGGGACAACGCCGGGGGTTGCAGCGCGTCGACTGCTTGAAACGTTTCGTCGCAGTTATTAATTGTGTCGAACTGAACTCATAAAATTCTTACAATATGGAGTCACACGTATGATCGAAAAAATCAATCACATCGGCATCGCGGTTAAAAACCTGGAAAACTCGATCCCCTTCTATCGCGATCAGCTCGGGATGGAGTTCGAGGGCACGGAAGAGGTTGCCGAGCAGCGAGTTCGGGTGGCGTTTCTGAAGGTCGGTGAAAGTCGTATCGAGCTGCTTGAGCCGACATCGACAGACTCGCCTGTGGCAAAGTTTATCGAAAAAAATGGCGAAGGGATCCATCATCTGGCCTACGAGGTTGAGGATATTGAGCGGTCTTTACGGCAACTGAGTGAGCAGGGTGTTCGTCTGGTTGACACCGCACCTCGGAACGGGGCGCACGGCAGTCGGATCGCCTTTTTGCACCCCAAGTCGAGCGGCGGGGTGCTCACTGAGATATGCCAGATGGGCGGACATTGATAGAACGCCGTTATTTTTCACTGTTGACATTTTCCCTCTGCGGGAATACTTTGTTTTAGAAGTTCTTTTGATGTTGATAGGCGGAATCGTATCTGGCCGCATTGCTTGTCTGTGGAGTCTTTGTGTCGAAGTTTTTGCTCGGAGTTCTGCTCTGGTGTTCTCTCATTTTTTCGGGGGCTGTTTCTGCAGACCCTATTGGCAGTCCGGCAGCTGATTTCAGCGCGCAGACTCTGGGCGGGCAGGCGTTTCAGCTCTCGGCCCTTAAGGGTCAACCGATATTGCTGAAGATCGGGACGACCTGGTGTCCGAGCTGTCGAACCCAAGCAAAGACAATCGACAAGGTGCGACCATTTCTGGTTGAAAATGGGGTTCGCCTCGTCGACGTTTTTATCGATGAAACCGCGCGTTCGGTTGAGCGTTATTATCGGGCTGGCGGGTATAAAAAGGCAGACGCGATCATTTTGGATAACGGCTCTGCTTACGAGCAGTATAACGTTTACGTGATCCCGCGGGTATTGCTGATAGACGAGGATTTTAACATCGTCCGGGACGGCGGGGACTTGTCCGCACGGCAATTGAAGTCTCTCGTTACGGACATGGTTGAGGGGCGCTAATAATCAGTGTTGCAAACTGTGCGCTCTGTGGTATAAAACCTACAGTGCGTTTGAGAAGTGATACCAAGACGCAACGCAGAAGTTGCAGTAAATCCTATGGCATACCAAGAAAATCCTTGTTTTTTAGTATGTTCCCGTGTTGGCGTGAACTTTGCTTAATGTTTTTGTTGGTACTGTACGTTGTTTTGCGTGTCGCAGTATTTATTTAGCCCGTTTATTAGATAAATGAGTGTTCCAAGCGTGATTTGAGAGCATCTTTATATAGTGTGCTCTCACGTTACGCAACGTTTCTTGTCACGCCGAAAAGTGTTCGGCAATCTACCCAACTGTTTTAAAGGAGGTAACACCAATGAGTAGAATTCTGAAGGTACTGATCGTTCTGATGATGATCGTCGGTATCGCTGCCCCGGCAGTTATGGCTGAAGACCGCCTGAGTCTGAGTGGTTCTATGCAAGTTCGTGGTTTCTATCTTGATGATGATGACATTACTGGTAGCACCAGTGATGATGGTCGTTGGAACGATCAGCGCCTGCGGACTGAAGCTAAGCTGTCTGTTGCTGAAGGCGTCAGCGTTAATTTCCGTTTTGACGTAACCGAAAGCCAAGAGAACAGCTCTGATGCCACTGCTTGGGGTGCGACAGGTCAGAATACTCAGCGTCGTGCAGACATCCAGTTTGACAAGGCTTATATCCAACTCGAAAAAGGTGAGTACACCATGACCGCTGGTCAGCAGTACACAGGTTATGGTACAGGCATGATCGCTGACCATGTTGGTACTGGTTTTACTGTGACTCGTGGTCCTCTGACCCTGGCTCATTACAAATTTCAAGAAGGTGCAGGCTCTGGCGACACCTCTCTGACGACAGCCAAGTACTCTTTCAAAAACGATGCGATGACTGCTGACGTTTTCGCTGGTTATGAGCCGATGGCTAACTCTGATGCTGAGCAGATGGGTTTCGGTGTTGCTCTGAGCACGAACCTCGACGCCGTTGCCCTGAAGGGTGAACTGAATGTCTTCAGTGGTGAAGATGCTGCTGGTGGCGATCAGGAAGGTATGGAGCTTTACCTTGATGCCTCTGCTGGTGTGAGTGAGAATGTTGTCCTCGGTGGTATGTTCCTTTATGCCGCTGACAGCGATGATACCCAGATCACCCGTCTCGGTGGTACTGGTTTCGGTGGCTGGTCTCCGCAGACCTATGGTTATAACACTACCGACTTTTCGGTTGACGTAGACGTTTTTGATCCTGCTGGCGCTAGCGCTGGTGTTATGGCTCTGTCTGTTTACACTGACGTAAAAGTCAATGAAGACCTCGGACTGATGGGTTCTGTTATGTTCCTGCAGGCTGCTGATGATGACAAGGCTGACGGCGACATGATGTCTCTGAACGCCAGTGCAAAGTACGAGCTGATGGCAAACACTGCGGTAACTGCATCCCTGAACGTGATGGACGGAGATCTCGGTGGTGCTGACGCTACTGTAACTCAGGCAATCACTGGCCTGTATGTAAACTTCTAATATTCGTTTAGAAGCGTAAGTTTGAGGGCCCGCTGTTGTGAACAGCGGGCCCTTTTTCGTACTTAAAACATTGCGAACAACGTTGTTTCTTGCCGGGGTGAATGCTATGAAGTTTACGATGCTCTTTCTGCTTTTTTGGGTTGCCTGTCCGTGCTCTTCATGGGCGATCGATTTTGATCAGTTACGTTCAGACTTTAATCAAGCAAATGGTTTTGTCTTGATGAAGGACGAAACGGATATCTTGGTCTCTTTCGATGGCAATTTCAGACCTTCAAAAGGGGCTATCCTGACGGTTATTAAAGCCGGAGAAATCATAACACATCCGAAAACAGGTGAAACAGTTGGACGCTTGGAGGGGATAGCCAGCTTTCTGCAGGTAAAGGCTGTTAAGGATGGGTACTCGGTTACCACAAAAATGAGTGGAACAGGTTCTGTCGAACGGGGTGATTTAATCCGAAGTTTCGAAAGTGTGCCGACAATTTTTACCAGTGAAGAAAAGCATGGAGAGATCAGTCAGGCGATAAGGAGACATCTAGATTTCTTGGATTGGGATATTTCTGAGAAGAAGACACCCCTGCTCACTTTTAAATGTGAATTGAATCGATTGAGAGCTCTCGATCTTTCCGGTGTGGAATTGTTTTCATATCCTTTGGATGAGGACAGTTCAGCGTTCATTCTTCCTGTTGACAACAGCGTGAATGCAAAACCGAAGACGCAAATAAACAACAATGCGGCCACTCAAAACATGCCTTCTGCGGTAGCGCCACAGAAAAAAAATATCGAAAATCTACCGGTGTTTAACTCTGAGATTAGATTTGTTTCTGTCGGTGATTTAAATGGAGATGGTCTCTCTGAAATTATTACAGGGACAACTCGTGATGTCATTGTCGGCCAGATTGTTGATGGGATTTACGCGGAAAAAGCGCGATGGGCCATACCCCCTCGCTTGAGTTTGCTAGGTTTGGGTGTCTTTGATACGGACAAGGATGGAGCGGACGAAATTTGTTTGACGCTCGCAAATGAGTACAGACTGACTTCTCAAGTAATGAAACTTGCAGATAGTGAGCTTATTGCGATTGTTAAGAATATCCCCTGGTTTTTTCACGTTGTTTCGTTCCCGCATGAGGGTGAAATACTCTTGGCACAACGGGGTGGTGGTCGCGAATTTTACGAAGGGCGGCCTTTTCGGGTTCTTCGAAAGGAAGGTCAGTTGAGTGCAGGCGATACCGTCGCGCTTCCAGACCATGTCGATCTGTATGGTTTTACTGCTGTTGCTTACGATGATAACAGGGAGACGGGCTATCTTTACTTGGATGATTCTGATTACCTCCGTTTTAAAACAGAGGCAGGCGATACCGTGTGGGAGTCATCTAGGAAATACGGTGGAAGTGAGGTGCCTTTTACGTTAGAGCCTGTAAGTGCCGACGACTTACCGGCGATATCGTTTATCAAACCTCAAATCAGTATCAATCAGCGCGGGGTGATTATTGTTCCTGAAAATGATGGGAGCCGCATTGCCCAAAGATATCGTAAATTTAAAAATAGCCGACTCTCGGCATTCTCATGGGACGGGAATTCTCTACAACCAGTATGGCAAACCGCCGATTTCGGAGGCCATCTTGCCGACTTTGATTTTGCCGACAGCGACAACGATGGCAAAGAAGATATTGTTGTAGGGGTTAAATTTCAGAGAAAGGGCCTGTTCAGTAAGCCGAAGTCCAACCTTTTTGTTCTTGAATAACGATTAGAACGAAAAATGTTCGCCCCGAGACATTTTGCACTCTCGGGGCGACAGGCTCCGTTACTTGCTGTCGTGCTTTTCAACATCAAACTGGTATCCGCAGGACGGACACTTAACCGCGTGGTGTCCACCATTGGTCGTACCCAGACATGCTGTCAATGACAGAGCAAACGCTGAAATCATGATCCATAATGCGATTTTTTTCATAGCGACCTCCTCGGTAGATGCCAGTGATTTGGTGTGGTTGCCTTATGGTCTTTTGTTTACTCTATCCTGTTGATAGTCAATATCAACAGCTGTCGAGATTATTTCTTTTTCATATGGCGTTACTAAGTTTAAAAAATGTTTCTCTCGCCTTCGGTGGCCCTCAGCTGCTGGATCACGTTGATCTGCAGGTTGAGCGGCGTGATCGTATCTGTCTGCTGGGTCGCAATGGCGCCGGAAAATCGACACTATTGAAGGTCTTAAATGGTGAGATGCCCGTCGATTCCGGGGATCTGGACAGGCAGCAGGGAATGAAAACCGCACTGTTGACGCAGGCCGTCCCGGATCAGTTTTTCGGATCGGTACGGGATGTCCTCCTGGCTCCGGTCGGGCAGGGTGGCCCTGTCGACGCGCAGCGGGTCGAGTACGTCCTTTCACTCTTGAAGATCGATGGAGATGCGGCGGTTGAGACCTTTTCGGGCGGGATGAAGCGTAAGGTTCTGCTCGGACGTGCGCTGTGTACTTCACCGGATGTTCTGCTGCTGGATGAGCCGACCAACCATCTCGATATCGAGAGCATCGTCTGGCTCGAAGATCTACTGCTGCGGCTTGGGATCACGCTGATTTTTGTCAGTCACGACCGGATGTTTGCCCGCCGTCTGGCGACTCGGATTGTCGAACTGGACCGCGGTCGGCTCTACGATTTTCACTGTGGCTATGATGATTTCTTGCAGCGCCGGGAAGAGTTTCTTAATGCGGAGCAGAAGGCCTGGGCCCGCTTCGATCAGAAGCTGGCCGAAGAGGAGATGTGGATTCGCAAAGGGATCAAGGCGCGCCGCACTCGCAACGAAGGTCGGGTGAGGGCTCTGGTGAAGATGCGTGAAGAGCGTGCATCGCGCCGGCAAAAGACCGGGCAGGTGCAGATGCGTGTTCAGCAGGGCGAGCGCAGCGGTCAACTGGTCATCGAGGCGACAGATCTCTGCTTTTCATACGATCAGAGTCCGATCATCGACCGCTTTTCGACGCGGATCATGCGCGGTGACCGGGTTGGCGTTGTCGGGGCCAACGGAGCCGGTAAATCAACACTGCTGAAGTTGCTGCTGGGACAGATGGAACCGCAAACAGGACGTATCCGCCACGGCACCAACCTCCAGGTGGTCTATTTCGATCAACTGCGCGAACAGCTGGACGATGCCAAAACGGTTCAGGAAAATATCGTCGAAGGGACCGATCAGGTTCTGGTCGCTGGACAGCCCCGACATGTGCTGGGTTATCTGCAGGATTTTCTTTTTACTCCGGAGCGTTCCAGGACTCCTGTGCGGGTTCTGTCTGGTGGAGAGCGCAACCGGTTGTTGCTGGCGCGTCTGTTTCTGCGGCCGGCAAATGTTCTGGTGCTCGATGAGCCGACCAACGATTTGGACATTGAAACTTTGGATCTTCTTGAAGAGGTGATCGCAAACTTTCAAGGGACCGTGCTGCTGGTGAGTCACGATCGGGCCTTTCTTGACAATCTGGTGACCAGTTGCCTGATCTGCGAAGGGGGAGGGCGGGTCCGTGAGTCGGTGGGAGGGTATCAGGACTGGCTGCTTAAGCAGAAGGATTCAGAAGATGCTCCGCCGAAAAAAACAACGGAAGATCGTGTCGTGCGCAGTCGGTCTGAACGGCCACGGCGGCTGAGTTTTAAAGAAAAACGTGAGCTGGAAATGCTGCCGGAACAGATTGAGGCGCTTGATGCGGAGCTGGAAACACTCCATGAGACATTGGCCGACCCTGCCCTGTATCAGCAGGGGGGTGGGCAGGTGGTTAATGCGGCGAAGCTGAGACTGGGTGAGATAGAGCAGCAGTTAGCGGAGTTATATCAACGCTGGCAGGAGCTGGATGCGATCCCGCAGTGAATACTCCGCGTCAAGCAGCGGTCAGGCGTTGTCGAGGATGGCTTGTCGTGCTAGGGCGTCGCAGCGTTCATTCTCGTCGTGACCGTCGTGGCCGCGCACCCAGACCCATTCGATCTGGTGGGGTTGGCTGGCGGTCACGAGTCTTTCCCAGAGGTCACGATTGAGCACGTTCTGTTTTTTGGAATTTTTCCAGCCCTTTTTGATCCACCCATCAAGCCACTCGGTCATCCCCTTGACCAGATACTGTGAATCGGTCGTCAGCCGTACCTGGCAGGGGCGCGTCAATGCCTCGAGTCCGATGATGGCACCGAGCAATTCCATACGATTGTTGGTGGTTTCGGGATCATAGCCGGAGAGCTCTTTTTCGGTCGCACCGTAGCGGAGAATGGTTCCGTACCCGCCGGGGCCGGGATTGCCGGAGCAGGCGCCATCGGAAAAGATTTCGACGATCGGTTGAGTCGACATCTGGATACGACCTCTAAAAGCGAACGGCTCTTCTACTGAGATAGCAGAAGAGCCGTTCATGTTGGCATCCCCAGGGGGATTCGAACCCCCGTCGCCGCCGTGAAAGGGCGGTGTCCTGGACCAGGCTAGACGATAGGGACGTATAAAATAAATCCCTGCAGGAAATGACCCTGCGTGACGAATCTTATATATCGGCTTAATCTGAAAATCAAGCGCAAAAAGTGTCCGTGGATAAAAAGTCGGTTCAGTCGGTGATATCCGTGGCCAGATAAGTTTTGGGTGGCTGGTAGTATTTGAAGATACTGGGGAGAATCGGTACGCCGGAGAACACCTCCGGAAGGCTGAGTCCGACCCCCGCATACAGATGGCGCTCTTCGTCGTAGTGCCCCACGTCATAGGTGCGGAATCCGCGTGAGTAGTAACCGAGGTGGACTTCGAGAAAGCGCAATGGGGTCTTTTTGAGGGAGGTAAATCCGGCGGCTTTCAAGGCAAAGAGATGGCGCATGCCGGAATAGTCAGCCGCATAGTCGTCCCGTCCGGAAAGACCCTTTGAGGGCCAGTATTCGAGCCGGAAATCGATTTTTTCATCAAGTCCGGGGTGTCGGTTCAGCAGGTAGGATGTTCCCGCGCCGAGGGCGTCCATGATCAGGTCTTCATAGGAAAAGCCGTAGTCGGACGTCGCGTCACCGACTTCGAGAAATGTCATCACGCCAAGGGCCGACCAGGCCGCACTTTGGGCCGCGCGCTGACGTGCCATGCCGTTGCGGTGGTAAAAATCCCAGAACATCAGGTCTGCCAGGGCGTAGGTCGAAAACATATGGCCGGTTTTGTCGGAGCCGCCGGTTTTCGAGGCATCGGTAAACCAACCCTCGTCGCCGCGGTGAAAACTGCGGGTAAACCAGTCCCAGTTGGTGACGCCCCAGGCGGTGATTGCCGCAGCACTGAGCAGAGTATCGCGGGCGACCAGTCTCTTTTCCGCGGTAGTGAATGAGTGCTGATCTGGCTCGGCAGCCAAAAGCACTGTGGGGCAGAAAAACAGCAGGCAGATGAGGCCGGTGAGTATGTATCGAAGCATGGGGTTCTCTTTGATGAAAGGCGTAATGTATCCGGGGTGTGGGGAAAGTGAGTTCGATCGATGCCGCTAGAAAGGACGGACCATTATCTGCTCGGCGTCGAATCCAGATGGTGAGCGTCACCCTGAAGGATCGGAGCCTGTTTGAGTTGCTGATCGGCGGAAGATGATGGCTCCCAGCGGGACAGCAGGGCCGCGGTCGGCGGATAGGAGAACGATCCGTTGACCTGATTTTTGGCCAGCAGATATTCCCTGAATTTCTGATACAGTAACGGATCGGGGGGGACAGGATGCTTCCAGAACTGATCCAGGCTGTCGCTGTACGTCAGTCCTGGCATGTCGTAGATCGCTTTGCCCAGCACCTTGACTGGTGTCTTGTGGTAAAGGGCCTGCAGGCCTACGGTGCTATTGGCGGTCACCACGCCCAGGGCGTTGCTCAGGATCGTCGGCAGGTGAGAGTCCCAGGTATAGATGACGCGATCATAAACACCGTACGAGCGGCTGAGATCACGGATCAGCTTAGAGTAGTCGCTGTAGCCCCGGTCCATCGGATGGTGCTTTATGACCAGAAACAGGTCTTCCGGAGCATGGCGCGCAAAAGAGACCATCACGGTGCGCAGCAACGCTTCAATATTGCGAAACGGACTGTGGAAGAGGATCTGCGCATCGTTTTTGACCTGCAGCGGCAGCAGGAAGTAGTTGCGCGCCAGCGGCCCCTTACAGCGTTTTTTGACCTGTTTGGAGTCGACGTTGTGGCGCCGCCGCCGCCAGGCGGACCGCAGCCAGGTGAAGGCCTCTTTCCACGGGGTCAGGCTGCGGTGATGCTGGTATTCGGGGAACAGTCTGGCACCACAGGCTTCAGCCAGAGAATAGAGGCAGCTGTAGAGTGCCATCCGCCCGAACGGATGTGAAAAGGTCACCTCCTTGGCGGGAGGGAGGCGTTCCTGTTTCCGGTAGAACTCCGGCGTCTTGGGGAGGGTCGAATTGCCGTTGACTCCGCCCTCTTCGATTGTGATCCAGTGGGGGCGCAGATACCCTTCTTCAAAGGCCTGGACCTTGATCCCCATGGTGCGGGCGACATCGACGGCGCACCTGTGCAACGGGCGGCAATCGCCGAACAGCAGGATTTCATTGATCTGGTGGGTGCGGATAAAGTAGCGAAGGTAGTCCGGCCAGGCATCCTTGCTACCGCGATAGGTGCTTGAGCCGACCGGGTAGAAGAACACATCGCCGAGGTTGAAGTTGATTTTGTGGACAACAGCGCCCTGACGCCGGAGATCTTTTGCCAACCAGCGAAAGAACGGTCCCATCGGCCCCTGCAGCAGCAAAATTTTTTGCCCCGATGTACGCATTGCAACCC
>PKUC01000031.1 GCA_002868865.1 Desulfuromonas sp.
CCGAGTGTCAAACGGGTCACCTTTCACGAGATCACCAAGCCGGCGATCGATGCAGCGATGGCCAGCCCCCGCAAAATCGCCCGCGATCTGGTCGACGCACAGCAGGCCCGCTCCATCCTCGACTACCTGGTCGGCTTCAACCTGTCGCCGTTTCTGTGGAAAAAGATCCGTTACGGCCTGTCCGCCGGACGGGTTCAGTCGGTCGCACTGCGCCTGATCTGCGAACGCGAAAACGATATCGAAGCATTCATCCCGCAGGAATACTGGACCATCGAAGCACAGCTGGCCAACAGCGCCAAGACCACCTTTGCCGCCAAGCTGCACAGCTGCGACGGCAAAAAACTCGGCAAGTTCGCCTTGGGATCGCAACCGCAGGCCGACGAGGTCATGAGCGCGCTGCAGAATGCCGCCTTTGAGGTCTCCAAGCTCGAAAAGAAGGAGCGTAAACGCAATCCGGCTCCGCCTTTTACCACAAGCACCCTGCAACAGGAAGCCAGCCGTAAGCTCGGGTTTTCCGCCCGCAAGACCATGTCGACCGCCCAGAAGCTCTACGAGGGCATCGACATCGGCGACGGCAGTCACGGTCTGATCACCTATATGCGAACCGACTCGGTGGCCCTGTCGGAGCAGGCGACCACAGAAGCCAGGGACGTCATCAGCCAAACCTATGGCAAAGAGTTCGCCCTAAGCAAACCACGCGTGTTCCGCAGCAAGAGCAAAAATGCCCAGGAAGCGCACGAAGCGATCCGCCCGACATCGATCGCCCGCTCTCCTGAGCAGATCAAATCATTTCTGACGTCTGACCAGTTCCGACTCTATCAGCTGATCTGGAAACGCGCGGTCGCCTCACAGATGGCCCAGGCGATCTTTGATGCCACCAGCATCGACATCGCCGCAGGCGAGCGTTACAGCTTCCGCGCCTCGGGTCAGGTGATCCGTTTTCCCGGTTTTATGGCCCTGTACATCGAGGGCAACGACACCGGCGACGATGAGAACAAAGAAGGACTGCTGCCGCCACTCAATCAGGGTGACGCCCTGAACTGTCAGCAGTTGACCCCCGAGCAACATTTCACCCAGCCACCGCCACGCTTTACCGAAGCGAGCCTGGTTAAAACCCTGGAAGAATACGGCATCGGTCGTCCGTCGACCTACGCCAGCATCATGGCGACACTGGTGACACGCAAGTACGTCCGTTTGGAAAAACGAACCTTTTTCCCCGAAGATACCGGGCGGGTGGTCGCCAAGCTCCTCGTCGACCACTTCAGTCAGTACGTCGATTACGATTTCACCGCGGACCTCGAAGAAGATCTGGACGCCATCTCCCGCGGAGAAAAAACCTGGATTCCTGCCGTCAAGCAGTTCTGGGACCCCTTCATTACCCTGCTACAGAAAAAGGACAAAGAGGTCAGCAAAGCCGACATCACGACAGAAAAGACCGACAAAATCTGTCCCGAATGCGGCAAAGAACTGGTCATTAAGCTCGGCCGCTCCGGTCGTTTTCTCGCCTGTTCCGGTTTTCCCGACTGCCGCCACACCGAACCGCTCAACGGCGATGGTGAAGCTACTGAAGAACCGGTCATGTCCGACGAAAAGTGCGAAAAATGCGGGGCCGGCATGCTGATCAAGACGGGACGCTACGGCAAGTTCCTCGCCTGCAGCGCTTATCCGGACTGCAAGAACATCCAGCCTCTGGAAAAGCCGAAATCCCTCGACATCGAATGTCCTCAATGCAAAGAGGGTGAGATGATGGAGAAGAAGAGTCGCTACGGCAAAATCTTCTACTCCTGCAATCGCTATCCAAAATGCAAATACGCTCTGTGGAATCCACCCAAAAAAGAGGCGTGTCCCAAATGTGCGTGGCCGATTACCGAGATCAAAACCACCAAACGCTGGGGAACGGTGCAACGTTGCCCGCAGGAAGAGTGCGATTGGGAAAATGTCCTGATCCCACCGGTGAAGAAGCCGGCGGCAAAGAAGGCACCGGCCAAGAAAAAAACTGCTGCAAAAAAACCGGCCGCAAAGAAGACAACGGCGAAAAAGACGACCAAGAAAGACGCCTGATCGTCTTTGACTTTCACGACAATCGACCGGTCGGGCCCGTAAGGTTCGACCGGTTTTCTATTTGCAACGCACAAAGGAATGCCCTATGCGGATCGATGTGATCGGAGCAGGATTAGCAGGCTGCGAAGCGGCCTGGCAGGCTGCACGGGAAGGGATTGATGTCCGCCTGTACGAGATGAAGCCGCACCGGTTTTCTCCGGCGCATCAGAGCGAAGACCTCGCGGAACTGGTCTGCTCCAACAGCCTGCGTGGGGCCGGCATGAACAACGCCGTCGGCTGCCTGAAAGAGGAGATGCGCCGCATCGGGGCCCTGTTCATCGAAGCGGCAGATGCGACCGCCGTCCCGGCCGGCGGGGCACTGGCCGTCGATCGCGATGAGTTTTCCCGCTACATCAGCGCTAAAATTGCCGCTGAACCGCGCATCGAGCTGATCCGCGAAGAAGTCACCACCCTGCCCACCGAACAACCGGTCATCCTCGCCAGCGGACCGCTGACATCAGACGCCCTGTCACAGGAACTGGCCACCCTGACCGGCAGCGAACACCTCTATTTCTACGATGCCATCGCGCCAATCGTCGAAGCCGATTCTATCGATTACGACATCGCCTGGCGCGCTTCACGCTACGACAAGGGGGGTGCCGACTATCTCAACTGCCCCCTCAACAGGGACGAATACGACGCCTTCGTGCAAGCCCTGATCGAGGCGGACAAGGTCCCGGGGCGTGACTTTGAAAAGCTGGTTCACTTTGAAGGCTGCATGCCGATCGAGGAAATGGCGGCGCGCGGCCCACAGACGCTCTCCTTCGGACCGATGAAGCCTGTGGGACTGACCGATCCGCGCACCGGCAGATGGCCCCACGCCGTCATCCAGTTGCGGCAGGACAACCGTCACGCGTCGCTCTACAACCTGGTCGGCTTTCAAACCCGCTTGACCTATCCCGAGCAACAGCGGATCTTCCGCACCATCCCCGGGCTGCAAAACGCGAAATTCGCCCGCCTCGGCAGCATGCACCGCAACACCTTCGTCAATGCACCAAACAGCCTGAACGAAACCCTGCAACTGAAAAACGCCAGCCACATCTATCTCGGTGGACAGATCAGTGGGGTCGAAGGCTATGTTGAGTCTGCGGCCTGCGGCCTGCTGGCTGGACTTTTCGCCAGCTATCATCTGCGTGGAGAAAAGCCCCCTCGACCACCGGCGACAACCGCACACGGTGCGCTCTTAACCCATCTTACAGAGGCAGACACTGAAAATTTCCAGCCCATGAATGTCAATTATGGCCTCTTCCCTCCCTTGATTCTCGAACGTAAGATGAAACGCGCAGATCGACGGCTGGCGATGGCCGCCCGCGCCCTCGATGCCCTCCCCGCCTGGTGGAAACCGATAGCAGAGCGGCGCAAGGAGTGCGGATCATGAACGACAGAATTATTCTTGCCTCTGCGTCACCACGCCGAAAAGAACTGCTGCAACAGATCGGTCTCACATTCGATATCATCCCCAGCAAAGCGCCGGAGGTTGTACTGCCGGGTGAGACCCCGGAAGAGCATGTTGTCCGCCTGAGCATCGACAAAGCACGAGAGGTCGCGGAGCGCGATAATGTCGAAGGTCGCTGGTTTATCGGCAGTGACACCATCGTCCTCTGTCAACAACAGATTCTCGGCAAGCCCACCGACGACAACCACGCCGCAGAGATGCTGAGAATGCTGTCGGGGGTTCAGCACCGGGTCCTTTCCGGCTATGCGATCCTCGACCGCAAAACCGGCGCACAACGCGCAGAAGCGGTCAGCACACAGGTCCGCTTCCGCGAATTGACAGAGACAGAAATCGCACGTTACATTGCCAGCGGAGAACCCGCCGACAAGGCCGGGAGCTATGCCATCCAGGGACTGGGAGTCTGTTTCGTCGCCGGAATCGAGGGCAGCTATACCAATGTCGTGGGCCTGCCCCTGTGCCGACTGACCCTGGCCCTAAAGGAGCTGGGCGTTCCTCTGCCGATTTAGTCAATCAAGGAGATCAGCATGATGGATATCGCTGCAAACATCGCCAGTATCCGCCAACGGATCGGTGCGGCCTGCCGCCGTGCAGGCCGTTGTCCCGCCGAGGTGCGCCTGATCGCTGTCTCCAAAGTCAAACCCGCCGAACAGATCGATGCCGCCTTTGCCAGCGGCCAACAGCTTTTCGGCGAAAGCTACGTGCAGGAATTCCGCGACAAATCTTCCGCAGTCAAATCACCGGTCGAATGGCATTTCCTCGGCGGGCTGCAAAGTAACAAGGTGAAGTATCTGCGCGGCAGGGTGGCCATGATCCACTCGGTCGACCGGATATCGCTGGCCGAAGAGATCAGTCGCCAGTGGCAGAAAATCGATCAGCCGATTAACGTTCTGCTGCAGGTCAATATCGGAGAGGAAAAGCAGAAATCAGGCTGCCTCCTCGGCAATCTGGAAACACTGGTGCGGACCGTGGCGGAACTCCCCCGGATACAGATCTGCGGCCTGATGTGCCTGCCGCCGCACGCTGATGATGCCGAAGAGGTTCGCCCCTATTTTCGTCGCATGCGTGACCTGGCCGGTGAGATCAAACAGCTGCAGCTGCCCGGAGTGTCCATGGCAGAGCTGTCGATGGGGATGAGCGGCGATTTCGAGGTTGCGGTTGAAGAGGGGGCAACACTGGTGCGCGTCGGCACCGCTATCTTCGGCGAACGGATCAAAAAGGGATGACGATGCCGGAACCAGACGCGACATCCTCTATCTCAGTCGAGCTGCTGCTCCTGCTTTCCGGGTCCGACACGTGACAACCACCCCACGCCTGAGCGGGAAAGAGATCGCTTTCTTCTTTTTCCCCCTGTTTCTCAACATTCAGTTGATGAGCGTCTCCCACACCATCATCAATAGTGCATTGGCGCGCCTGGACGATTACGTCACCGCCCTGGCGGGGATGTCGGTGGCACTGGTGATCCATCTGTTTATCGCCTCCCCTTCATACCAGAATCACACGGTGACCATCGCCATGGTGCGGGGGCGCAGGTCGATGCGCAGTGTCCTGATATTTATCGCTCTGGTGGCGAGCTACGTCGCCACTATGCTCTCCTTGATCGCCTACTCTCCCCTTGGCGATCTGATTCTGGAACGGCTGGTCGGTGTCCCGCCAGATGTCGCCGATGCCGCACGGGAGGCCTTGCACATTCTGGTGTTGCTCCCCTTTTTCACAGGTCTGCGCGGCTTCTGCCAGGGATTGATAATCCAGGCGCGACGCACCAGCCTGGTCTCGTTCGCAACCGGGATCCGCGTCGGCGCCCTCTTCGGCTACCTGGCGATCGGGCAATACTGGTTTGCCGGGGCTCAACTGGGCGCTTTTGCGCTGGTCGGGTGCGTCATTACAGAAACCATCGTCATCGCTTTTCTGGCCTGGCGTGTTCATCTGCCCCTCGACCAGGGCGAGAAGGAAAAGACAACCGGTGAAATCCTGCGCTACTCTTTTCCGTTGGCTTATTCGTCCTGTTTGCAACAGACCATCCCGCTGCTGATCAGCTCGATCATCGGTCGTCTCTCAGACGGACCCCTGGCACTGGCTGCCTTCGGGGTGATTCGCGGATTCCTCTTTCTGCTGGCCGGTCCAATGCGCAATCTACAGCAGGTTTATTTAACGTTGGTCAAATCGGTACAGGATTATCGCGTTCTGATTCGATTCAATATTCTGGTTGGCTCCGCAATGGGGGCTCTGATCCTTCTAACTGCCGGTCCTTGCAATCAACTGATTCTGGGCCGTTTGCTCGGGGTAGAGACAGAGCTGCGCCACTATCTGAGCTTTGCTCTGGGAACCTGCGCCCTATTCCCCCTGCTCTACGGAACCAGCAATCTCCTGCGTGGCTGGTTCGCTGGAGCGCACCTGACCGGAAAGCTGGGGCACTCCACCCTCATCAAGAGCGGCTTTCTTCTTCTGGTCTGGTGGCCACTTATTCAGTGGCAACCACCTGTAGCGGGAATTATTCTCGGGATTGGCCTGTTGTTGTGCGCAGAATTTCTTGAAGTTTTTTATCTGCGGTTGCAAAAGCGGCAACAACCTGAAGAGGTGCTGCACCTTGCGCCACGGTGACAACAATACATACAATGGGATATGAGCAGCAAAAAACACCCCTGCATGGACTGTTATCAGTGTCAGTGGTGCAGCGATGATCGCTGTCGTCTCTGTCTGCGGCCAAGCTGTGCCAGAAAACTGAGCATCGCCGAACAGATTCAGCGCTATCAGCAACTCAATCCAGAACTGACCTCAAAGGCTCACTCTATGCTGCAGATCTCCGCGACGGTTGGTATTCCCATCGATGAAATCGAACTCAGCGCGATCAGAGCGCAGGGTGCGGGCGGACAGAACGTCAACAAGGTTGCAACCAGTATTCATCTCCGTTTCAACATCGCCGCATCCTCGTTACCCGATCCCTACAAAGAGCGTCTGCTCAAACTGCGTCATCATCAGATCACCGATGAAGGCGTGGTGCTCATCAAAGCCCAGCGTTTTCGCAGTCAGGAGAAAAATCGTGCCGATGCCCTCAAGCGGCTCCGCGATCTGATCATCAGCGTTGCCACGGTGCCGAAAAAACGCCGAGCGACCAAACCGACCCGCAGCTCGCAGCTGAAACGGATCGAGAGCAAACAGAGAAGAAGTCGGACAAAAATCTTACGCAAGAAGTATAGCGAGTAAACAACCGGAAGACAGGTCGATGACCAGCATCAGAACTGCAGCGATTTAGAAAGCAGCTGTTCGGTGATCCGCAAGGAGGGTTGGGGCCGGTGGAAAAGATAGCCCTGCAACAGATCGCAGCGTTCTTTTTTGAGGAAGGCAAACTGGCCCTGACTCTCGACACCTTCAGCGACGACTTCGAGACTGAGGGCCTGGGCCATGGTGATGATCGCCGACAGGATCACATTGTTGTTCTGCTGACCCAGCCCCTGAATAAAGCTGCGATCTATCTTGAGAATATCGATCGGCAGATGGCGCAGATAACTGAGCGACGAATAGCCGGTGCCAAAATCGTCCAGCGCGATACGCACCCCGATGCTCTGTAACTTTTTCAGTGTTTCCAGCACCTCACCTGTTCCCTGAATCACGGCACTTTCGGTCAACTCAAGGTAGAGCGATGAAGCCGACACTCCATTACGGGCTAAATTTCTCTCCACCTGCTCGGCAAAATCGCTCTTTTCAAGCTGCTTTCCGGATACGTTGATCGCAACCCGCAAATTTTCTATCCCGGCATCCTGCCACAACTTCAGCTGACAACAGGCTTCCGCCAGAACCCAGCTGCCGATCGCGTGAATCAGTCCAGTATCCTCAGCAACCGGGATAAAGTACTCCGGAGACACCTCTCCCAGTTCAGGATCCATCCAGCGAATCAACGCCTCGAGAGATGCGATCTTCTCCGTCTGACAATCGATAATCGGCTGATAGAACAGTTCGAAGTGATTGTTTTCCAGAGCGGCCCTTAAGTTTCGCTCCAGCTGGGATCGCTCAATCGCCAGATTGCTGATCTCCTTGGAATAAAACTCATAGCACCCCTTCCCCTTCTTTTTGGCCTGATACATGGCCAGATCAGCGTGCTTGAGCAGGTCTTCAGAGTTTTCGCCATCTCCGGGAAACACAGCGATGCCGACACTGACACTGATGTAATGCTCCTTACCCTCTAAGAAGAACGGCTGCTCGATGGTATCGATCAGGCGCTGTGCAATCTTTCCGATCCCCACCGGCGAGGTAATCCCGTGCAGCAGGACCGTGAATTCATCGCCACCAAGGCGGGCCAGGTTATGTTCGACGACCCCCTGATCCAGACGGTTAGCGATGTCTTTACCGCGCAGATTGTTCTGCAGGCGCAGCGCCACTTCCTTGAGGAGTTTATCGCCGATGTGATGCCCGAGGGTGTCGTTGATCTGCTTGAAGTTATCGAGGTCAAGAAAGAGCAGCCCTAGCTGTTTATCCTCCTGCAGCGCAATGTCCATCGACCGCCCCAGGTTTTTGTGAAACAGAAATCGATTGGGAAGCTCCGTCAGGTTGTCATTGTACGCCATATCTCTGATCTGATCGTTCGACTTTTTCAGCTCGAACCCCATCCGGTTGAACTCCGCACCCAGCTCACCGAACTCATCCTTGCGATCCACCGGGATCTGCACCAGCTCATCCCCTTCAGCCACTTTAAGGAGCCCTTTTCGCAATCGGTTGATCGGACCGACAACTTGGACCCTCATGACATAGAGAATCAGCGACAGCGAGCTCAATATCGCCAGTGCGGTAATCTGACCGATCACCTTGCTGAACGAACGACTGGCCGACAGTAGATCTGTTTCCGGCAAAATTGCATACATCCAGAGATCGCCATACAGGTGCTGAGTGCGCATATGGAATATTTCCCCACCCAGATCAATCTCCTGCATCCGTGAGGTCCGGGTCATAATAAAATCGTCCGGCAGATTCATATCGACCGATTCCAGCCAGCGCAGGTGCTCGGGAAGATAGGCAATTTCGCCGTTTTCACTGACGACATATATCCCGCCGTTTTCACCCAGGCGGTTTTCGCTGAACTGCTTGAACAGAGAACCCAGATCGAGGGTGGCGCTGAAATAGCCGCGCAGTCGTGGCGCCGCCGTAGGGTCGTCCGTCGCCTCATTGCTCAATCGGATGCGCTTAGTGACATAACAGGCCAGCTGCTGTGTGTCCGGGTTGGTCATAAACTGCACGCTGAGATCAGACTCAGAGTTACTGACGGCAGTAAACAGCGGTGAACCGATCTCATTTTCTGTCAGATTGGGGATATCGCGATTGACCAGACGCAGATCTTCAAACCCCGAGGGAAGCAGAATCCGCAGTTCGTAATAATAGGGAAAGACCTTCTGCACATCGTGAAGTTGATGCTGCAGGGGGCGATACAGTACGGAATAGCGCTCATCCTCGCTGTCCGCGAGGAAATACTGCTCGACCAGGGGATATTCCGAAAACAGCTGCACATTGGATCGGGCATTGTCGATCAGTCTGTGAGCGTTCAGATCAACCTGGGTCAACAGGGTTTCGATCTGGGCTGACGAACGCCTTTCGGCGACTTCGCGCAACTGCACATAGGAGACGATTCCGACAATAATCAGCGGCAGAGCGACAACCGGAATCAACAGCAATGGCAATTTGAGGCGAAGCTTCATCGTCGTTTATCTCAGTATTTCACTGCTCATGATATTGCGCAGGCGGTTTCCACGTGGACTGATCGGTTGATAGTATTCTGACTGTTTCAACGCCTTCACCGAGGGATAGATCGCGGGATGTTCTAAGAATTCAGGATCCAGAAGTTTTTCCGCAGCGGCATTCGGTGTCGCAAAGTAAACATATTCAGCCTGCTGCGCCGCCACCGGTGGATTGTTGATAAAATCGAGGAACGCATAGGCCAGATCCGGATTGCGAGCGGCATGGGAGAGGACAAAGTAATCGACCCAGATATTTCCACCCTCTTCCGGAAGGACGTAGGTAATGTTCTCGTTGAATTCAGCGACCGCCAGAGCATCGCCATTGTACATCATCGCAGCAACCATCTCTCCGGACAACAACGCCGAGGTTTCATCGATAGCGACGTACCTATACGATTTAACATGTGGCTTTTGTTGTCTAAGCAACGTTTTGACCTGCGCCAGAGCCTCTTTATCTTCGCTGTTGGCCGAAAAACCTAAAGCCTTGAGTGCCATGCTGACGATATCGCGGGAATCATCGATCATCCCGATCTTCTGATGCAGCTCTTGCGCCGGAGTGAAGATCTGCGACCAACGGGTAATCGGTGTCTTCACCAGATCGGTGCGATAAGCGATCCCCAACGTCCCCCAGAAATACGGCAGGGCGTACTGCTCCGCATCCGGAAAGGCCGTTAACCATTGAGAAGACAGGTGGCGACGGTTTTTCAGTCTGGCTGTATCAAGCGGCTTGAGCCAGCCGTTTTTGATGTATTTAGCCAAATCGATCCCTGATGTCAGAATCAGATCATAGCCACGCCCACCAGTTTCGAGCAGTTTCCGAGTCCTGTCCTCGTCCGTCGCATACAAGACCTGACTGACCTTTGCGTTGTTTTCGCGCTCAAAACGGGTGACCAACTCCGGATCGAGATAATCATCCCAGTTCAAAATCGTCAGTTCCCGAGGGGGTTGTGCCGCAAAAACTGGCGACACCAGCAGGACCACCAAGATTATCAGTAGATATGTCCGCACAGAACCGTCCTTTCTAAGATTGTTTTAATTTAAAAATACAAGATCATTGTTCTCAATACAAGAAATTTCATTGAGGAATCGACAGGGAGAGCAGAATCGGGCCGTTTTTCATAGAAAAAGTTCGCCCATTATGATTAGATGTCGCACTCAGACCGACCGCTGTAAAGATCAGCAAAAAGGAGATGTAGACCGATGTACAGCTGCTCAGACCTCAAAAAGGGGCTTAAGATTCTCATCGATGGCGAACCTCACGTTATTGCCCAATTCGACTTCAGCAAGCCCGGTAAAGGACAGGCTCTCTAC
>PKUC01000030.1 GCA_002868865.1 Desulfuromonas sp.
ATGAAACACCCCATGCTTGCCATCCCACTCGCCGTTGCCGTTCAGATCCGTATATGATTCCCCAAGATCCCAAGCACCATTGCCATTGAGATCGGTCAAGGGTTCTTCGATCAAAGTAACTTTGATGGTAAAGCTCTCCGACCGAAGGCTGGTTTCCTCCGGGGCCCGTTTCAGAGATGTCAGCGTAAAGTCCTGATCATCTTCGTAACCGCCACATCCTCTGACCCAAACGGTAAACGCGTAATTAGTATCACTGTTATTATCCGGTGTCCCACTTAACTCGCCCGTTGTGGAGTCGAGACTCAACCACGACGGCAGTGGAGTTCCGGCATCAACCCACCAGGTTCGCGGCAGACAACCTCCTTCTGCCTCAATTTGGACACCGTAACTGTCGCCCTTGTACGTCTGCGGCAAACTGGTATCCGAAGTAATCTCAACATGTCCAGGGTCGGTGTCGATGGTCAAAACAAAATTCTTGGTCGCCGTCCGCCCATCAGCATCTTCGACCTCAAAGGTCAATGCATAATCCCCCGCCGTCGAAGCATCCGGTGTACCACTGATCAATCCGGCAGTCGTCCAGGAAAGGCTCGCCGGCAATGAACCAGCAGTCAGGTCCCAATCATAGCCAGATCCAGGATTGCCTCCAGCAGCAGAGAGTGTTTGACTGTAGGCAACCCCTTCCCACCCATCGGGTAGATCCCCGGTTGTAATCGTCAGTCCCGGGGCGATCGTCGTCGTCAGGGTGTGGGTATCATAATTCGACTGGCTGTCAGTCAACTTCACCGTATAGGTAAAATCACCGGCCACCGTCGGCGTACCACTGATTTCACCCGTTGACGCATCCAGCGACAAGCCACCAGGCAAGGAGCCCGAGTCGATCGACCAGACCAGCGCACCGGAACCGCTCTGACCTGTCAGCGTGTAAGTGAACGCGTCCCCGACAACACCGTCATCCGTTGTCGAGTTAAAATGGGTAATTTCAGGCGGATCCGCTTCGATCAGAATATTGCTGCTGATATTGCGTGTGCCATCACAACCATTTGCTGTCACGCTGATATCGAACGCATAGGTTCCTGTTGATGTTGGTGTTCCCCACCAGGTGGCGATGCCGTCATTGAGTTTATTGTTGTATTTCTGATAGGTCGGGCCGTTCGATAACCAAGCAGGTTTGCCATTAACTGTCCAACTCGCCGTTTTATTATTCAGGTTCTGTGGCAGGGTGAGCGTCAGATAAAACACCTCATCGACTTTGCCGTTGAGTGCTCCGGGAACAATCGCCTTACAAGCCTGAGCCGCCCACGCAGACGATACCAGGTCGATCCCTTCCCATAGACGACCAATCCCGGAGGCAGTCTCACCAGACAAGCGACTTACGTGACTGAAAAGAATCTCGGGATTGAGGATATCTCGGCTTTTCTCTTTGACAGGGGCACTCATGCGCCGGGCGATCGGTACCGGTGTCGAATTAAGCAACGTACAGGCACCGCTAACAGTGTCGTCCTCAATTACAAGGTTGCCGTTATCGACTTTGAACACGCAGCCGCCATAGGATCGATCTGACCAGGTATCGCTGATCCCGACCAAAGTATGGGCATTACCCTGTTTTGACGTCGCATTGCCGCCGAGAATAATTTTCTGCAGCACATCGTACTTGGACATGGTCGCCCAATTGAGCAGATTGCCGCGGAAGGGAGCAGTATCCGGGCAGGTTTCGTCCCATTCATACGAACGGGTGTCTGTTCCCGAGACCGTAACCAGCTCTTCCTCAAACTTGCCACTGGTATACGAATAGCAACCAGTCGAAACAAAATAACCGATATGATCGTCGCTCCGGTCTGCGTCTAACGGAACATAAGATCCCGGGTAGGCCGGTTGCAGCATGTCCTCCGAGTTGTCCATCAGGATCATAATGTTCGGAGCTATATTCCGGGTCACATAGGGCGGAGCCGTACAATAGTCACTCATGGCCGCCATACCATCCAGCGACACAACAAGAACCAAAAACACAGCGATCAGGTTCAATAAATATATTTTTTTCATCGCGTTCTCCTAACCCAGAGGGTCGAACGTTAGCCCGAAAACCTGTAAAGTGCGGTATTTTCAGCCGTGGTATTTCCCGGTCCAACAACTTCTGTCACAATTCGATAATAGATTGCAGTACTGGGTGCACCGCCCGCGGAACGCGCAAATTCCATTCGCCCACCCGGCAACCCCCGCGTGAAGAGTCTTTCGAACCTCACCGTTGCTGAAAAAGATCCTCCAAGTGCTGACGGCAGATCCATTGTGGTTTCACAGGCGGAAGCGGTCTCATCAAGGACTGTGTTCTCGACACAGTCATCCGCGTCGTTAAGGATACTGGGAACATTACCGTTCCAAAGGACCAGGTTGATCGTTTCCTGCATAATCTCGACAGCTCCGACTGCCGCTTCCTCTGCCGTCGCATAACGTTTGCCGGCACCCGACATTTTGGTCGACTGAGTAACGAAATAGAGAACACCGGTCACCATCGCCATGATGACCAGACTCATCAACATTGCCGTGAACAGGGCAATCCCGCTTTCACTACTGGCTACACGCATATCTCTCACCTGACGTTTCGGGGCTGAACGCTAAGCGACACCAGTCGCCAGCGATATTTAAGTTGCTCTGCGGTCAGAGTAACCTCTCGACCAAGCGATCCCTCTCCGACCCAAACCTTACTGTCCGTTGCAGGAAAAGTGTAATCCTCATCTCGATGGCCATTTTGGACGAGGTAGAAAACTTTGATCCGCTTTAGTCGTTTATTCAGCTGCTCACGGTCGTACCCTGACGCGACAGCCCCACCATTATCCCAGTTGTCAACATCACCGTCCTCATCGGTGTCCAAACCTAACGCCACTTGGAAATCGAGAACACACGTCAGCATGGGGGTCACACTGTCACTGGGAGCCGCAGGCACATCCCGCTCGACACTCTCGGTCCTCTCAAGGCTTAACGTGCCGGGCGCGCAGCCTGCCGGTGAAGTTCCTCCTAGATAATATCGGGTACTGAAATAAGGCTGGGCAGCAGCATCATGACTGGAATTGGTATACAGCCCGTAAACGAGAACCCCCACTTGGGGATCGGCAAAAGCCGCTGCCGACGATGCCGGAGGACTAACAAGGGTCACATTTGATGTCGAACCGGTGAAACTGTACAACCAGCGTTCAGTTCCTCCGGAATCATTTTGCGTGAGTAACTTCTTAGAACTCGGTTCCAGAAGGATAACTCTGTTTCCGGACGTCAATAATTCACGAGTATCCTCCCAATCATCCCGAAACGAAATACTTCCAGTTCCACTATTGAAAGTCTCGATATAACTCCATGCCCGTCCTTCGCGTCCCTGAATCCCCAAAGATGTTCCGCGAACAATCAGTTCATCTGAAGTTCCAGAACCATTAACAACTGTCACCGGCATCGGATCAAACGTTAGAGACCCGTAATCATCCGCCAACCCATATCCGCTCATCAGCATGTCCTGCTCAATGATGCGTTTGGCGATGGTCTGTTCAATCTCCGATTCTGCAAGCCGGTACTCACGGGTTGTGTGATCCAGTTGCGAAAAGTAAGCCCTGAACACCCCGGTCATCAGCACGGAAAAAATCGCCATGGTCACCAGAATCTCAATCAGAGAAAAACCTCGCTGTTCAAGACCCCTTTCGGCGCGACCCTCACCCGAGTATATTAGGTATAAAGTAGGCGTTTTCATTGCTAATTCCCGTCCCGACTCATGTCGACCTTGACCTGAAGACAACCGATCTGTTGGTTTTTGTCTGCCCCTTGACATCGTAACTGACGGTGATCACGATCTGCTTGGTCTCGAAGGTTGGTGCCGTCACCACCCAAGACACGTTATAGGTCTGGGCATGCCCACGAATGTCGAGTGTATACGCCTGGGTATGAGGGTTATCAGCCACATCGGTGCTTAATGTTGCACCATCAAAATCGTCTCCAAAAAGATCTTCGGTGACTTCGCTGATCAGTCTGACCGCCGTGTTTCGTGTGTCGTTGTCGATATTGGTTTTAATCGACATCAAGGTCACCCCGGTCAGTGCCAGGATCGACACCGACAGGATCACTAGGGCCACCATCATTTCGACCAGAGTAAACCCTTTAGCTGATCGGCCTGTGCCGAATGTCCCACTCCAGTTATCGCAGGTCACAACTGGATCCATCCCAGACTCCTTCCCGGATACGTACAGCGGCTATCGTCACACAGCGTGCGGTCGAAAGGTTCGCATGGTGCACAACGTAGGTTCTCCCCCCAAGCCCCCAGTTGAAACTTCGGACCATGCCACGCTTGTCATAGATCAAAACCGCTTCGTCAACGCCACCATTCAAATCTATCGGACTGGTCGAAGCTCCCACCGTCACTGAGATACTGGCCCCCAACCCATGGTCAACAGGAGCACTTTCTTCGGTCGTTCCCTCATACTCAAAATCATCAAACCCTGAAACGCTGCTTTCAACAAATTCGAACGTCCGATATGACCCACTGTCTAAAAAACGGAGGCCAAAACCATGACTTAATGTCGCTGAACTTTCCGTCATCGCATTCATGCGCACCGTCTGCAAATCAGCCAAAAGTTGAGACGTCGCTGAAGTTAGGCGACTCTTATGCCAAACATCCATCCCTAAACTCGCCAAGGCCGATAGAATCCCGATAATGCCGACCACCACCAGCATCTCGATCAGAGTAAAGCCTCCCTCGTTAAAGAGAGGATTCATCCGGAGCTGGTGCTTTTGAGCCTGAGCGGTTCTTTTCTGTAACCGTTTTTTCATAAAATAAACCCACCTTACCTTTATGACATCAAGCAGAATCCATACCATCGAGAGGAAACCACATAACCTCCTGTCCGTAAAGGAAGTTTTTCGTTTTCACCCAAAACAATTCGCGCAACATTGCATTTTTTGCATAGCTCAACTCCGCAAAACGACAGCGCATCACTATTCCAACTCATACGCTTTTATCTTGTAGAGCAGGCTCCGCAAGCTGATCTCCAGCACCTTCGCTGCATGGGTGCGGTTGCCACCGGTCTGTTGCAGGGCCTTGCCGATGTATTCACGCTCGAGTCGCTGTGCAGCCTGCTTAAGTGACAGATCGCCGGGCTCATTTCGTTCGACCCGGCGCCGTTCCGGATCAACGGCTGTAAAATCAAGAATCGGACCGCTGGAGAAGATCATGGTTCTCTCGATAAAATTTTCCAGTTCACGCACGTTTCCCGGCCACGGATAGCCCTCAAGCGCTTCTCGGGCGCACTCACTAAGCACCGGGGTGTTCCGTCCTTCGCGACAGGCGATCTTTTCGACGAAATAATCTGCCAACAGTCCAATATCGTCCACACGCTCGCGCAGGGGCGGCACATGCAATTCGACCACCGCCAGACGGTAGAACAGATCTGTCCGAAATAGATTGTCACCGGCCCGCGCCTTCAAATCTTGCGCTGTTGCCGAAACAACTCGAACATCCACCTTGCGAGGCGCGGTTTCACCAACGGGACGGATCTCGCCTTCCTGAAGTACCCGCAGCAATTTGGCCTGGAGTTCGAGAGGTAATTCGCCAATCTCATCCAGAAACAGGGTCCCCCCCTTAGCCGCCATAAACAGGCCAGGCCGGGCCCGGTCCGCACCGGTAAACGCACCGCGGGCATGACCGAACAGTTCGCTTTCCATCAGCGCAGCAGGGATCGCGCTACAATTCACGGCAACAAAGGGAGCCTTCCTGCGACAGCCCTGCCGATGGAGTGCACGGGCAATCAGTTCTTTTCCAGTTCCTGTCTCTCCCTGTATCAGAACCGAGGCCAGACTGTCAGCAAGCTGATCGACTTGAGAGAGAAGGACCTTCATCGCCGAACTTTGCGCCAGCAACCGACTTTCATCACCCTCGAGTTGCTGCTTAAGCTGGGTATTTTCCTGCAGCAGCGCCAACCGCTCCTCTGCCTTGCGCAGCGTCAGCACCACTTCGTCCGGCTTGAACGGCTTGGAGATATAATCGTAAGCGCCCTGCTTCATACACTCAATCGCAACATCGATGCTCCCATAGGCGCTCATCATGATCACAGTCACATCGATGCTCAGCCGTCTGAGTTCATCCAGAAAAGTCAACCCATCCATACCGGGCATGCGGATATCACTTAAAACGATATCGACAGGGGCCGCTTTAAGTCGCAGCAGTGCCGCTTCGGCTGAAGCAACTGTCTCAACCCGGTAGCCGGCCTTTTTCAGAACCAGTTCGAGCATGTGGCGCATCCCCGCTTCGTCATCGATGACCACAATTTTTTTCTGTCGCTCTGATCTCATGTCCGCTCCCTTACCGGCCAACGCACCACAAAGCGGCTTCCCACCCCCGGCTCAGACTGTAGTTCGATCTGTCCGCCGGCATCGGTCATAATCCGGTGGCTGATAAACAGTCCCAGACCTCGACCCGACCCGGGCGGTTTGGTGGTAAAGAACGGATCGAACAACTGCCCCTGTAACTGTGGTGCGATCCCCTCGCCCTGATCACTGACGGCCAGCCACACCGCCTCAGGGTCCGTCCCGCCGGAAAGACAGATCTCCCCACCCGCAGGTGAGGCATCTCGGGCGTTCAAAATCAGATTGATCAACACCTGCTGAATCCGCTGACGGCTGAGCCGTTCATAAACCAGAGGTTCCGATACATCACAGCGACAGGTGACATCGCCCAGCATTCCCTGGTGCTGCAGCAGTTCGCAGGTTTCCCGTGCCACTTCGGCCAGATCGAGCATCTCGGCCTCGTCCGGCGCAGGTGCAGCGTAATCGAGCAGTTCTCGCACCAGACGATCTATCCGACCTGTTTCCCGCTGGGCATGTCCGACCAGATCCCGCTGTTCTCCTGCTGGCAATTCGCTGCGTAGCATCTCGAGATAGCCGATGGTCGCGCCGAGGGGATTGCCGATTTCATGGGCCATCCCGGCGGCTAACTGTCCGACAGACGCCAGTTTTTCGCTGCGGATCAGCCCCTTCCGGGTCTCACGCAGTTCACGGTTGGCTTTTTGCAGAGAAGTCAGCGACTCGTCGGTTTTCTGTCGGCTCAGCGCAAGCGCTTCAACCATCCGGTTGAACGCTGTCGCCACCTCTGCCAACTCACGCGGTCCATCGGCCGTCAGCGGGGTTGAAAAATCTCCGTCGGCCACCCGGGTGGTCGCCTGGTGCAATCGTTTTAACGGTTTGAACAGGACCCGGTTGAGCAGATAGACCCCGAACAGCAGGAGAACGGCCCCGTACAACAGCGTATAGAGGACAACCAGATTTCGGGCTGCATCAACCCGCCGCTGAACATTTGTGAGAGGATATTCTCCCTGCAGCGCGCCCGCGAAGGCACCATCAACCAGCAACGGCGAGGTCACCCGAATCACCCCGGGCTCATCCGCGGAGAAAAGATTCCAGAGCGTCGGAGATAAGACATGGGTACGTGTTGTCTGCTGGTTGCGGACAAAGCTGAGATCGGCCATATCAAGCGTATAGCCGCCGAAATCAACCGGTAAAGGCTGCGGCGTGAAGCGGTGATTAACCAGTCCGAGGCTGCTGGCAAAGGGAAAGGCCGTAATCAGGTCTCGAAAGGCATCGATTTGAGTCTTTGAATCCGGCTGCGCCCCGTCCAGGTCGCCGGCGTCAGCGAGAACACGGGCCAGCAGATCGTTCAGCACCGTAACCTGCTCGGCTCGCTGCGTCAGGAGTTCCTGTCCGGTCAACTGCACCTGCAGGAAACCGGAAAAGAGCAGAGCAGCCATCAGCAGCAGTGCAAACGTCATCAGTATTTCTCGGTACAGACCTGCTGGTCTTTTCACCACTGCCCTCCCTGCTGGGGTAAAATTCTGCCGTGGAGATCAAGCCTGATCGCTCACAGCAGGCCCCGATCGGCCAGGCTGACATAACGGCCGTTGCCGATAATGACATGATCGAGCACACGCACCCCTACCAGCTGACCCACCTGCTTCAGCCGGCGGGTCAGCGCGATATCTTCGCTGCTGGGGGTCGGATCACCTGAAGGGTGGTTGTGTACAAACAGAACGGCAGCAGCCGACTCACGAATCACCGGAGAAAACACCTCACGCGGATGAACGATACTGGCGTTGAGGCTCCCCTCCGAAATCTGGATTTCACGCAGCAGGCGATTCTTGCTGTCGAGCAGCAGGGCGACAAACACCTCACGGCGATAATCACACAGCCGTTCATGGAAATGATCAAAGGCGTCCCTGGAGCAACAATAGGGGTCTCCCGGTTGCAGCCGGTCATCTCCGAAACGGCGGGCAATCTGAAAGACCGCCTGCAGCTCGGCCGCTTTGGCCGGTCCGATTCCGGGATGGGAGCAGAGATCGGCGGTCGTGGCCCGCGCCAGTTGGCGTAACGATTCGTAGCGTGCCAGCAGTCCCCGCGCCATATCGACAGCCGTCGTGCCACTGGCCGCATCACCGGTACGCAGAATCAGTGCCAGCAGTTCGGCGTCGGTCAAGCTCTCCGGACCGCGGCTCAGTAGCTTCTCGCGCGGTCTTTCATCGGTTGGCCAGTCCTTGATCTTGCGCATCTTCCCCCTCCTGCTGTGGTCATAAAAAAACTGCCGATGACGTCAGCCATCGGCAGTTTTTATTCAAACCTTTAACGCAACGGCTCGCCCCAGAACGTACCCAGCACCTTGTGGTCGGCTTCGGTCAACACCGCCCCCCGCTTCAGCATCATCTTCGCCAGTGCGTCGAATGAGCGGTTTTCCCGCATCGCGGCTTCAACCTTCTCCAAGGTATGACAACCTGTGCAGCGCGCGTCGAGCACAGACCGATATTCGCCCAGAAGGTCATCCTTTGCAGCCGTCGCGTCAGGATTTTCCTCAGGAACAGCGTCCCAGAACACTCCCATCACGTCACGTTCGTGATCCGTCAAACGGGCACCGTGATTGATCATCTTTTCTTCGATCGGCTGAAACGCCAAGCCCTNCTCTTCTGCCACCGCAGAAGGGACCCAACAAAAAACCAGTAACGCAGTTACCCACAATAGTTGTCTCAATTTTCGACCTATTCCCTTACGTAAGTATTAATTTCTGTTTCGTGCACCATCCGCATCGTCCGGGCATATTCCGACTCGACAATCTGGTAATGATGTCGGCTGGCCTCGGCCATTTTTTCAAAAATAGCCCGCACACCCGGATCGATGATCTGCTTAGCAGTTCCGAGCAACATCCCTTCCAGTTGCGCCTCTTTTTCCATCGCGATTTCCCGCGCCCGACGTTCTTTCACGGATGGCTCAGTCAGTCCTCTCAACTCTTTCATTGCCGCTGCATTCAACTCACAAGGCCGGTTGACGAACTCATCGAGAGTTCCCAAATCATGACCTTTATAGTAACGGAAAAACTGGCCGGCATGCTCCTCTTTTTCGTGTGCGATACGGTTAAAAAATGTTTTGGCTCCTTCGTCGGCGACCATTTCAGCGGCACGTCGATAAAAGCAGATCAATCTCTTCTCGGATTCAACAGCGATCCTGAGTGCTTCCTGATGTTTATATTCCTGCGGCATAGCTTCCTCCTTTCATGGACTCGGGGTTCAAAACGTCCGGTGAATGGATGTTCCCTATACCACTTAATGATAACGGAGGGCGACCTGCTGTCAACAATCGCAACCCGTGCCGGGCTGCGAAGAGAAGTCGCCCGACCGACACCGATCAGCGGGAATCAATTGTCCTGAAAAACCGACTCATCAACATGTTCGGGGTCGTGACAACCGGCACACTCCGTCGGCCCACGCTTCTCCCGATGACAGTCCTTGCACAGCTTGTGCAGCACGTCCTTGTGGATCGGTGTTGTCGGCAGGACACCATGACAGGTATTGCAGGCCCCCATCTCAGCCCCCTGATGATGGCAGACAGTGCACTCACCGGCGCGGCGTTGATGCTCCTGATGATCAAAGGAGATGATTCCCCAGCGCGAAGGGTACTCGATCATATCAGGGGCGGACGACGCCACAGCATTTATCCCGCAACACAACATGAGCAGGACGAAAAAAAACGGAAT
This sequence comes from Desulfuromonas sp., assembly GCA_002868865.1. GTDB lineage: Bacteria > Desulfobacterota > Desulfuromonadia > Desulfuromonadales > Geopsychrobacteraceae > BM509. Next base: position 10,037 of record PKUC01000030.1, read on the forward strand.
ACGCATAGTAGAAACAGTTCCTCCGTCAAGAGATCGAACGTTCGGGTTATTCTACCAACCCAACGGCACCGGGCACAGGAGTTTCTGCCAGAAACGATTCGATTCCGGCAAAAACATCGATGCTGGCGCCTTTCAGCATCCGTGCATCGGGCAACGATTGCAGGAACATCCGGCCATAGCCGCGCCGCACCACCCGGCTGTCAAGGATCAGTACCACACCACGGTCGTCGCGATGGCGGATCAGTCGGCCGAAACCCTGCTTGAACTTGATTACTGCCTGCGGGACGGTAAATTCCATAAAGGGATCGCCACCACGCTGCTCGATGGCCTGCGCGCGGGCTTCCAGCACCGGTTCGGTCGGCACCTTGAACGGCAGCCGCGAAATAATCACCTGCTCCAACGCCCGACCCGGCACATCGACCCCCTCCCAGAAAGAATCGGTCCCGAACAGCACACTGCTGGCATCTTCGGAAAAACGCTTGAGGAGACGATGTCGGTTATCCTGACCCTGTCGCAGGCAGAGATAGCGGTGCGCTTCAAGGATCGGCGCCACCTGTTCATGGACCTGGCGCAGCAGGGCGTAAGAGGTAAACAGGACAAAGCTGCGCCCGCCCGCCAGAAGCAGGCCTTTCTCCACCGCGTCGCGGACCGCTTCGGCAAACCCGGGCCGTCCGGGCTCCGGCAAATCGGTGGGGATCGCCACCAGCGCCTGCTGCTGGTAGTTGAAGGGCGACGGCAGGGTCAGTTCGTTGAGCCGGCCCCGCTCCTCACACTCCAGACCGACCCGCGAGCGGAAATAATGAAAGCGCCCGGCGACGGTCAAGGTTGCGCTGGTCAGAACAACGGTCCGGAATCGTTCATAAATCGCCTTGCGCAGACTGTCCGCAACCTCCAGAGGTGCTGAACAGAGCCGGGTGATCAGACCCCGACCGCGCCCGACCCGCCCCTGCCCGACCTCCAGCCAGACGCAGCAATCTTCGGCAACGGCCTGAAATCCGGCCAGGTCGGCGGCAACCGTTTCCAACCGCAGCGCGACGCCCTTCAAATCGACCAGTGACGACCCCAGCTTATCGGCGACCACTTCGGGCAACTGTTCACACTGGCCCAGCAGTCCGACAAGACCACTCGCCAGCTCATGACAAGCAACGCGCAGCCGGTCAACCCGGGCGTGAATCGAGCCCCAACCTTCAGACTGGAGAAATTCGGGCAACAGGCGGTGACGGATATCCCCCCTTTCCCCCACGGTCATACCGAGCGTGGCCGCCAGCTCTTCGCCGATCAACTGCAGCTGCTCAATCCCCATATCGAACAGAGCCTGCCGCTGACTCAGCAGGGTTTCGACACGCTCATGGAGAGTCCGATAGAGGGCGTCTTCGCTGTCCGGCAGCTCCCTGGCGAGCTGTTCGATAAAGCGAGGGAGCAAGCCCTGGTGGATCTTGCGTGGGTGGCGCAACCGATTGAGGACACGGGCAAAGGTAAAACGGGAAACCTGCGCAGCAAAATAGTTGGTCGCGACATCTTCGAGATGATGCGCCTCGTCGAGGATGATCCGATTGAAGGGGGGCAGAACCGCCGCAGCAGAATAGTTGTCGGTCTGATGACGGAGAGCCAAATCGGACAGCAGCAGCGCATGATTCACCACCAGCAGGTCGGCGCGAGCCGCCTGACGACGGGCGCGGTGAAAGAAACAGCGGCTGTAGTAACTGCATTTGACCCGTCCGCACTGGTCCGCTTCGCAGCAGAGTTCATCCCACAGCTGCGCGCTGGGGCTCACCGGCAGATCCTCGCGGGAACCATCCGCGGTCCGTTCACTCCAGGCCAGAATCTGCTTGAGGTCGTCGAGTTGCTCCTGATCAAAGAGACCTGGTTCGCGACCGGCGGTCTCGCTACGACGCAGACACAGATAGTTCCCGCGCCCCTTGACCAGTACCGCATAAAAATCAAGTCCAGTGGCACGCTGCAAAAACGGCAGATCTTTACGGATCAGCTGCTCCTGCAGATTGATGGTGTTGGTCGAAACCACCACCCGCTCTTTGTTGTTCAGCGCCCAGAGCAAGGCCGGAACGAGATAGGCCAGGCTCTTGCCGGTGCCGGTGCCGGCCTCAACTACGGTAAGGCGGCCCTGATTGAACGCCTCACCCACCGCGAACGCCATCCGCAGCTGTTCGGGCCTGTCTTCGTAGCCGGGCAATTTCTCAGCGATTACCCCGTCGGGGCCAAGTATCTGGTCAATCCGCTCGTGGGAAATCTGCTCTTCCTGCCGTTCGGCAAAGGCCTCGACCACCCGATACATCTTTTCGGCCCGGTTATCGACGATATAGAAACCGATCCCGAGGTTGCCGCACTGCGCCGCGACCTGTATATCGGCATCCGACGGCCGTAACTGCCCGGAAGGATGGTTATGAATAACGACATCGCCGTAGCCACATGACTGCAGAATCGCCGGCACCGCATCCCGGGAACCACGCGCCAGCACCTCGATCTCGGCAACACGCTTGTCGACATCGGTATGCCCGACAACGAACACTTCGTTGCCGTCCGCTTCATCGATCGCCGCCCGCACCAGACGCAGGCTGTCTTGGGTAAAATAGTTCAGCATAGCGGGGGGATTATAGGAGTGATGGGGTAAAAAGGGGAAGGGAAAACAGGATCGAAGTACGATATTGACACACACTCCCAAGCAACATAGGTCAACGTGGACATCGCACATCGAACGGCATTAATACCGCGCCGTATCCGCCCATATCCCCTTCCAGACAAACCAGTAGACCGTTATCTGCTCGATATTGTTCCCACTGCCATCAACCACCGACAATTGGTCAGTGCTTGCATCAAAGCTCAAAACTACATCGATTCCGGCGAACTTGTCTTTGATCTGGATGGCCTTTTTGATCTCCTTGAGCGGATAAGCTTTTGCTTTTCCGTCAATGACGATACCGACAACCAGCTCCTTCTCTTTTTCGCCGGGCCCCAGCTTGAAGAATGAGCGGAAGCCGCTCTGCTGTGCATAGTAATCGAGATAGGGATCGGTTGCATAGTTACGGGAAAATCCTGTCTCCAGAGAAAGAACCTGGGTGTCGGGATGCTGCATGCGCCATTTCTTCCAGGTGGTCAGAGTTGAAGGGAGCACTTCCAATTCGGTGCCGGTCAACGGCCCGGTCACCGCCTCGCCCTTAATCTGCGACCAGAGAGATTCACTACCACGATCGTACATCAACACGTTGCTGCGATAAAGCAGGCCGGAGACGCCGAAGAAACGCTCCGTGCCCTTGATTTGCCGGGAGTAGACCACACCCGCGTAGGCCAGAGGTCACCAGCTGACCAGAACCGGTTGTTTGCCGAAACGGTCATTGACCAGTTCATGCCAGGAAAGGATGCGGGTCGGGTAGGCCTTGGCGATGCCATTGAGAAAGACACCCATGACCTGCTCGTCGGCACGCATAAAACCGGCACGATCTGCCGCGACGAATGCGGGTTCGGTCAGGGCGGGAATGCCGTCTCGCGGTGGGCCGCCAGACAAGATTTCATCAAGTGGGATCGAACGCTTACTGTAATCCCAAGATGCAGAAGCCAGAAAGGGAAAAACAACGATCAGCAGCACCAGCCATAAGACGCTTATACTCGGATTCGTTTTCATCGCGCCCTCCTCTCGTCATACGTCCAGCATACCTCATCTGTCAGTTGCCGTGTTATATTGGCCCAGATTTTATCTGGAGGCTTAAATGGCAACACTGCTGAACATTTACAATCAACTGTCCGCTGCTTACGGTCCACTCCAATGGTGGCCCGCCGACAGCCCTTTTGAGGTGGCTATCGGCGCCATCCTGACCCAGAATACCAACTGGAAGAACGTCGAGCAGGCCATCGCCAACCTGCGGGCCGACAACGCACTGACACCTGATGCGATCGCCGCCCTGTCGCGACCGCATCTTGAACGGCTGATCCGCCCCTCCGGATTCTTCCGACAAAAAGCGGAGCGATTGCACCTGCTGGTCGCACATCTACACACCCACCACCAGGGCACCATCGAACAGCTGCTGCAGCAGCCCCTCTCAGTGGCCCGTGCTGAGCTGCTGAGCCTGAAAGGAATCGGTCCGGAAACGGCGGATTCCATCCTGCTCTATGCCGGCAATCATCCGTCGTTTGTCGTCGATGCCTACACCAAACGGCTGTTCGAACGACTGGGCATTTTGCAAAGCGGCGAGGGCTACGATCAGATCAGGACGCTGTTCATGGAAAGCATCGCCGAAGATCCGGAGATCTACAACGAATACCACGCCCTGATCGTCGAACACTGCAAACGCTACTGTCGCAAAAAACCGCTCTGTTCAGACTGCCCGCTCAGAGCACGCTGCACATTCCCCTCCCAAAGCCCGCAAGAGCACAAAAAGCCCTGAAAATCACTGTCTTTCCTCTTGAACTTGGGCCCCGCTTTTGCTAGCCTGCCTGACTACCGTTTTCATAGGGCCGCGCCCTGCGCCGGCTCTGATTCTATACAGATTTTTCTGGAGATGGCCGCATGGACTACAAAGAAACCCTCAACCTCCCGGAAACAAACTTTCCGATGCGGGGAAACCTGCCCAAACGTGAACCTGAAATGCTCAAGCATTGGGACGCTATCGGCCTCAACGATAAAGCCGATATGGCCAATCAGGGGCAGGACAGCTTTATCCTTCACGACGGCCCCCCCTACGCCAACGGCCACATCCACATGGGGCACGCCCTCAACAAGGTCCTCAAAGACATCATCATCAAAAGCAAGCGGATGCAGGGATTTTTCGCCCCCTATGTGCCGGGCTGGGACTGCCACGGTCTGCCGATCGAACTGATGGTCGACAAAAAGCTGGGCAAAAAGAAGCGGGATATGAGCAAAGCCGACGTCCGTCGCGAATGCCGCAGCTATGCTGCCGACTGGGTCAAGACCCAGGCAGAAGAGTTTCAGCGGCTGGGGATCTTCGGCAACTGGCAGGACCCGTACCTGACCATGACCCCTCACTATGAGGCACAAACCGCTCGCGAACTGGCCAAGCTGGCCGAACGTGGCTCGCTGTTCAAGGGCAAAAAGCCGATCCACTGGTGCTCCTCCTGTGTCACCGCGCTGGCCGAAGCCGAGGTCGAATACGCCGATCACTCCTCACCGTCGATCTACGTCAAGTTCCCCTACACCGACGAACTGCCAGTGCAGTTGGGGGAACTGACCGGAAAACCGCTCTCTTTTGTGATCTGGACCACCACCCCCTGGACAATCCCGGCCAACCTCGGCATCTGCCTGAACCCGGAACTGCCCTACGTTGCCGTCGATACCGGCAGCGAACTGCTGGTTGTCGCCGAAGGGCTCTGCGAACAGGTCATGAAGACCCTCGACATCGAGGACTATTCCATCGCTGCCACTTTCCAGGCCGACCTGTTCGAGGGCAAGAAATGCAAACACCCCCTCTACGATCGCGCTTCACTGCTGATTCTCGGTGACCACGTCACCCTCGAAGCAGGAACCGGCTGCGTCCACACCGCACCGGGCCACGGTCAGGACGACTACGTGGTCGGCCTCAAATACGGCCTGGAAATCTACAATCCGGTGGATGATTACGGTCGCTACCGTCCCGACCTGGAACTGTTCGGCGGCCTGAAGCTCAAGGACGCCAACCCGGCGGTCTGCGAAAAGCTCGAAGAGGTCGGTGCCCTGCTCCGGCAGAGCGAAATCAGCCACAGCTACCCGCACTGCTGGCGCTGCAAAAAACCGATCATCTTCCGCGCCACCGAGCAGTGGTTTGTCGGCATGCAGCAGAACGATCTGCGCAAAAAGGCGCTGATGGAGATCGAGCAGGTCGAATGGATCCCCGCCTGGGGCCGCGACCGCATCTACAATATGATCGAAGGTCGTCCCGACTGGTGCATCAGCCGCCAGCGCAGCTGGGGAGTGCCGATCACCGTCGCTTACTGCGAGCAGTGCGGCGAGGACCTGTGCAACGGCGACACCATGCACCATATCGCCGACCAGTTCGAAGAAACCGGCAGCGACATCTGGTTTGAAAGAGAGGCCAGCGAGCTGCTGCCGCCCGGCACCACCTGCCCCAAATGCGGGCACGACAAATTCACCAAAGAGACCGACATCCTCGATGTCTGGTTCGACTCCGGGGTCTCCCACGCCGCCGTCTGCGAGCATCGCGACTACCTGAACAGCCCTGTCGACCTCTATCTGGAAGGCTCTGACCAACACCGCGGCTGGTTCCATTCCAGCCTGCTGGAGTCGGTCGGCACCCGCGACCGCGCCCCCTACAAGGCGGTTCTGACCCACGGCTTCGTCCTCGACAAAGACGGCCGGCCGATGTCGAAATCTCTCGGTAATGTCATCAAGCCGGAAGAGATCATTGGCAAGTTCGGGGTCGAAATCCTGCGCCTATGGGTCGCCGCCACCGATTATCGTGATGATATCCGCCTCGGCAACGAAACCCTGCAACGACTCTCCGATGCCTACCGCCGTATCCGCAACACGGCACGCTATATCCTCGGCAACCTGGCCGGGTTCGATCCGGCGCGGGACCGCATTGCCGACACTGAACTTCTCGAACTCGACCGCTGGGCGTTATCGCGCCTGGCCGGACTGGTGGAACGGGTGGAAACAGCCTATCAGCGCTACGAATTCCACACCATCTACCATGCGATGCATAACTTCTGCGCCATCGACTTAAGCGCCTTCTACCTCGACATCCTCAAGGACCGGATCTACACCAGTCCCAAGCAGAGTGTCGGCTACCGTAGTGCGCGGACAACTATTTACCAGATTCTTGACACCCTGACCCGTCTGCTGGCACCGGTTCTGACCTTTACCGCCGAAGAAATCTGGCTGGAACTGCCCGGAGAACGAGAAGAGAGTGTTCATCTGGCGACCTTCCCGCAAGGAGTGCAGATCCATCACGACGCAGAGCTGGAAGCGCGCTATGACAGCCTGCAGAAGATCCGCTCTGAAGTCTCCAAAGGACTCGAAATCGCCCGCGCCGAAAAACGGATCGGCCAATCGCTGGAGGCCAAGGTACTGATGCAGATCCCGGTGGACTACCGGCAGCTCCTGGAGCAGTATCGCGAGCAACTGCCTGCCTACTTCATCGTTTCTCAGGTCGAGCTGACCGAAGCCCTGGACGACGGCCACGACGCCGAGGGAATCGACGGACTGCGGATCAAGATCGTCGCTGCTGACGGCGAAAAATGTGAGCGCTGCTGGAACTTTTCACCGAACGTGGGACGCGACAGCACGCACTCGGCGGCCTGCGATCGCTGCGTAGCCGCCCTCGCTGAAATTGGTGGGTAAATGGTGCGTTTTCGTCTCGCTCTGCTGACTGCCGGCTTCGGGCTGGTTCTCGATCAGCTGAGCAAGCTCTATATCGACAGAACGTTTCACCTCTACGAGTCGGTGCCGGTGCTGGATAATTTTTTCCATATCACCTACATCCGCAACCGCGGGGCGGCCTTCGGGATCTTATCGGACAACGCGCTGCGTCTGCCGTTCTTCATCATCGTCTCGATCGCCGCGATCATCGGCATGATCTGGTATTTGCGCCAGCTGCGTGCCGACCAGCATCTGTCGCAACTGGCGCTGGGGATGATTCTGTCGGGTGCCGTCGGCAACCTGATCGACCGCGTCCGCCTGGGTGAAGTCATCGACTTCATCGACGTACACTGGTACACTCACCACTGGCCGGCCTTTAACGTCGCCGACAGTGCCATCTGCGTCGGGGTCGGCCTGCTGTTGCTGGAATCGTGGCGCGACGAAAGACACCGCCACCAATCATAACGAGACAACACCTGTGCACAAGATCCTGCCCCATTCACTCTTGATTCTGCTCGCCCTCATCGGCTTCGCTGACGGCGCGGCCGCCAAGACGTATTTCAGCGTCTACGGCAACGGCGGGGTGTATGAATTTTCCGGCGTACAGAATATCGAGCCCAAAGCACTCGCCAGTATCAAACTGGCCCTCGACATAGAGGGCGGCAAAAAAGATTACGACCTCAGCCTCGAAGCCACCTACGGTCTGATTTCCGCCAACAACGAATTTGACGACGAAACCGTCAACAGCAGCGTCGCCCGCCTCGATGTCCTCTACCCCCTGCGGCAAAAGGGGAGCCTGCGCCCCTTTTTGAGCGTCGGTATCGGCCGAATGTTCTTTGATGGTAACGAAAACAAGCCCAACGACGAAGATCTCGTCGCCTACGGCGGTGGATTGAAATACCTGATCACCGACTGTATCACCCTGCGGGCTGAAGGACGGCACCAATTACTCTTCAACCGTCAGGCTGGCAATGTAGATAACTACGAATATACAGGCGGCGTCGGCTACACCTTCGGAAAGTGCAAGCCCAAGAAAAAAGAACCCAAGGTGGTTGAAGAGGTCGCCCTCGAACCGATCGAAGAAGCGCCAATTCTCGACGATGACGATCTCGACGGCATCAAGAACCCCGTCGATCGCTGCCCCGGAACCCCCGAAGGGATCAAGGTCGACAGCAACGGCTGCGCGGAGAAAACAGAAACAGCAGAAGAACCGCTGATCGAACAGCTGCCCGCTGAATTTGCCCTGCCGGCGTTGCCGATGATCGTCGCCATCCCGGCCACGGTTCCCACCGGAAGCGAAATTTCTGCCTCCGCAGACGCCGCTGCACCGGCCGCCGCCTCATCACAGATCAGCGCAGCGCTGCCTCTCGCGCAGACCATCCCCGCCCTGCCGCTCACCCAAGTCGGTCGCGGAGGCACCGCCCCTGAATGCAGCGGTCTAGCCCCCAGTGCCATCCTCGGCGTCGGGCAAAGCGGTCAACAGCTAAGAGATATTCCTCTGCAAGAACTTGAAAAATCCCCCGTCGGCGAAGCGTCGTTCGCATTCGATAAGGCCGATCTTCCCGATCAGGCCAAGCAGGTCATCGCGTTGCTAATCAACCAGCTTGATGACAGCGGGCTGAGCTTCGCAATCCGTGTCGAAGGTCACACCGACAGCCTCGGCAGCGACGAATACAACGACAGGCTCTCGATCCGACGCGCCGAAACGGTGGCGCGCTTTTTGATCGATGAACTGGGCATCAACCCGGAACGGGTCATGACGGCCGGATGCGGCGAGAAGGTTCCCCTCGTCAGCAACGAAACCGAAATCGGCCAGCAACTCAACCGACGCTTCGAACTGGTCATCCTGCCTCTGAACTGATTTTTTCGGGGATGGGGTTTAAGGCAAATTTTCTTGCCTTTTCATATCAGGGGTGATAGAAGTATCGGCCGTACTTGGGAAACAGCTGTCGGGGCGTAGCGCAGTCTGGTAGCGCACCTCGTTCGGGACGAGGGGGTCGGAGGTTCAAATCCTCTCGCCCCGACCATTTTCC
>PKUC01000094.1 GCA_002868865.1 Desulfuromonas sp.
AAAGACCTGATTTACCGGCACTGGGCTTCATCCCACGGCGGCGTCTATGTCCCACCAAGCGAACAATCTCCTCCCAATCCTTATCTGAATGTCCCTGACCGCGATATCATAACGACCACAGGGCTTGAGCTGACCTTGATTAACCCTGCCTACATGACGCGGCAGGTTTATGAAATGATGAAACACAAGCAGACCGGGCTGCGTGGACATATTACCAGTTTGAACCCGTTGCGACCCGAAAACGCTCCCGATGCGTGGGAAGTGGATGCGCTTAAACAGTTTGAAGGTGGCCGATCGAAGGTTGCGGAGCTGGTCGAGATTGACGGATACGATTACTACAGAATTATGCACCCGATGTTCATGGAAACGAGTTGCCTGAAGTGTCACGCCGATCAGGGGTATGAAGAGGGTGACATCCGTGGAGGGATCAGTGTGGCGGTTCCTATGAAACTCTTATGGGCGTCGTTGTTCCATGAGATGCAGGCCGCCAGTTTGATTTACGGGTTTCTTCTCTTTCTGGGGCTGTATGTGATCTATTTCGCTGTCTCCCGCTTTGGCGCAAGTCGAGAAAGATTGGCGCAGGCGGATATGATTTTGACCGATAAAAATGAAACTCTTGCCGAAATAGGGGCTGTCACTCAAGCAGGAAGCTGGGAGCTTGACCCAGACGATCAGCAGGTTTTCTGGTCAGATGAAACCTATAGACTGCACGGGGTGCCGATCGGTCAAAAAATCTCCTTGGAAAAAGGTATCAATTTCTATCATCCGGATGATCGTCAACGTATCGGGTTGGTGGTTCGAAGGGCGATTGAGCAAAAAAATGCTTTTGATTTTACCGCTCGCCTGATCGCGGCAAATGGCCGGTTACTGTGGGTGCGCGCCACAGGTAAGCCGGTTATTGAAAAGGGCAGGCTTGTTAAGCTCAAGGGGGTTTTAAACGACATTACCGAAAGCAAGCTGGCCGAAGATCTGGCACGGGCCAATAAAAAAATTGAACGGAAAAACAGGGAGCTGGAGTCGGTCATCAGTGCAACAACCCACGATATCACCTCCCCTATGACCAGCATTGACGGCTTCAGCGATGTTCTGGAATCGTCTCTGGAGAATGTCGAGACCCTCATGGCGACCGCGCAGGTATCGTCGCCAACCCACGACAAATTGTCGCAGTCGGTGCAATTGTGCCGCGAATCGATCGGATACATCAAAAAAAGCACCGAAAGAGTACAGGCCTTACTGGACGGATTGGCGCAGGTGGGTCAGGTCGGGCAGGTTCCGCTGGAGAAAGAACGTCTGGATATGAACGGATTGATCGGCGATCTTCTCGACGTCTTTCGGTACAAAATAGATCAATCGAAAGCGACAGTGCACGTTGCTGATTTGCCTTCCTGTGTTGCCGATGCCAGCCAGATGAAGCAACTTTTTTCCAACCTGATCGGTAATGCCCTCAAATATGCCGACCCTGAAAAACCCTGTGTTATCGACATCCGTGGTGACAACAGGCAAGGACAGGTGGTTTACTCTGTTGCTGATAGCGGGATCGGGATCCCCTCTGACGTTCAGGAGCAGATCTTCGAGGTCTTTACCCAGCTCGATAGTCGGTCCGAAGGGATGGGCCTGGGGCTGAGTATCGTGCGTAAAATCGTCGAGCGGCACGATGGCCGGCTCTGGGTCGAGTCAACGCCCGGCGAAGGCAGTACGTTTTTTGTTTCTTTTGGAGCTGCTGGGTAGAGATCGCTTGTACAGACTGTTCCAGCCTTTTGGGGGTTGATGAAAACAATTGACCAATCAGGTCGGCCTTGTTAAGCATAGAGCGCATTTAATGCAATGCGCCGTTTTTTTCTGCTTTTTTTTCGTAAAACTGCTCCTTATCCTGAAAGAGACAACCATGACCCGCCCAGCACACAACAATACCGTGACGGTTAAATATACCGGTACCCTCGCCGACGGAACCGTTTTTGATGCCTCTCCCGATGACAGCCCGCTGATATTTATTATCGGCCGGGAAGAAGTGATCAAGGGGTTTGAAGCGGCGCTCCTCGAGATGTCCGAGGGAGAGAAAAAGATCGTCGTTATCGAGCCCGATCAGGCATATGGAGCATCCAACCCCGATCTGGTCGAAGAGATTCAGCGCGCAGAACTGCCGGCGGATCTCAAGCTGACCGCAGGTGAGCAGCTGGAAGTGACTCAGGCGGATGGCAGTATTCTGCTGCTGATGGTCGTGAAGGTGACCGACGAAACGGTCACTCTTGACGCCAATCATCCCCTGGCGGGGAAGGCGCTGACTTTTGACATTGAATTGCTCGAAGTCGACACCGAACCTCCTAAGGAGCTCCCGCCGTTTTTTGCCGGTGCTCTGGCGGCAGGTCCGATGCGCTGAGTTTTTTTCTGTGAGATCGGCCGGGAGGCTGCATAAACCAGAATTGATGGAAAGGGGTTGGCGACATTGGCTGACCCCTTTTTTTGCGGGTGCTAATTGTAAAAGGTGTAAAAACACAATCAGCAACAATCGGGTGGTTGTCTGGTTCGTGCAGCGCTATGATGTTGTTTAAAGAACAAAAATAGTGAGTTTCAATGAGAGATTACCGCGGAGAAGAGGTGATGGATAATCTTGACTATGGCCGCATAGAACGGGCCATTGCCTACCTGGAGGCGCATGCTCTGGAACAGCCGTCCCTCGATCACGTTGCTGAACATATCGGTCTGAGTTCCTACCATTTTCAACGCCTGTTTAAGGCCTGGGCCGGCGTCAGTCCCAAGCGCTTTCTGCAATATCTGACGATTGAAAATGCCAAAAAACGTTTACTCAAATCTTCTTCCGTGCTCGACACTGCGTTGGATGTCGGTCTCAGCGGACCGGGACGCTTACACGATCTGTTTGTTAGTGTCGAGGCGATGACCCCGGGAGAATTTAAGGCACAGGGGAAAGATCTGGTCATTCGTTATGGATTTTACGGAACCCCTTTTGGCGAATGTCTGCTGGCTGTTACCCCCCGGGGGGTCTGTCACCTTGCTTTTGTTGATCCTGAAGCGCGCTTAGATGCTTTAAGTGAATTACGAATGAACTGGCAAAAATCGACACTCATTGAGGATCAAAGTGCGGGGGGAGAAATTATTTCGCTGATTTTTGATCAAACCGGCGGTAGGGGACAGGGCCCGCTGAAGCTATTACTCAAGGGAACAAACTTTCAGATCAAGGTCTGGCAGGCCCTGCTGAGGATTCCGGAAGGCGCTGCCGTATCCTACGGTGCTCTGGCCAAAGCGATCGGTCACCCGAACGCCCATCGCGCCGTTGGCACTGCGGCCGGACACAATCCGATCGGTTATCTGATCCCCTGCCACAGGGTTTTAAGGGCAAGCGGGGACATCGGAGGCTACCGTTGGGGGACTGCCCGCAAGCGCGCAATCCTGACCCGTGAAGCTGTCTGCTGTGACTTGCAGCCCAACTGACAAAGGACAGGACTTGCCTTTTTCTGTTGGGTCCAGCGTAGAAAATGCCTCTGGTGGTTTCCATTTGATTCTTGCGGCGAGCAGCATAACCAGCGACGCAAGTTTCGCTTCATCCTAAATTGTCGCTGTGATATTTACTGTCTGATCTATGATTGAAATCGACGGGAAGGTCCCTGATGACAATATTGCTGTTGTATAAAATTGGTATCACCGTATTGGCTGTTCTCGGCCTTTCATTCGTTGCCGAAAAAATCAGTGCCAGGCTGGCAGGGCTTCTGTCAGGTTACCCCATAGGCACTGCCATAATTCTTCATTTTTACGGACTTGAATATGGACCACGGTTTGCGGCTGATGCGGCAATTTACAACCTGTGTGGTTTGTTCGCATCCCAGTGTTTCGCTTATACTTATTACAAGGTTACGCAGAGATCGTCGTCTCTTTTCTGGGCTTCGGCGCTAGCATTAGCGGGATATGTCTTGCCGGCTCTCATCGTCAGTCAAATGAATCCGACAAGATTGACTGCTCTGGCTCTGGCTCTCATTGTGACGAGTCTATTTTGTATTCTGTTGCGTAATAATACGGTCGAACGGGTGGCGCCACCCAAAGCTTGGTCTTTCCGGCTTGTTGTCAGTCGTTTGTTTTTTACGGCGTCGCTCGTTCTTCTTGTCACCGAATTTGCGGATATCGTTGGGCCAAGCTGGGCGGGGATTTTCTCGGCCTTTCCTGTGGCCCTTTACCCTCTAGTATTTTTGCTTCACCGAGAAAATGGCCCTGAAACTGTACGAACCCTTCTCAGTAACTTTCCGTATGGTCTCTGGTCCGTCATCGCTTACGCCTTGTCGGTATCATTTTTTTATCCGCGTTACGGGGTTATTTGGGGGACGTTGCTCGGGTTCTCTATGGCAACCCTCGTATTGGCGGTTGTAAGCATAAAACCATTGCTTCGGCATTGGCAGAGTTTGCGGCAGAGACCCGCATGAACTGTCACTGACCTGTTGAGGCATCGAGCAGGTAAGCGTTACTGAAAGGGGCTAGCGAAATATAATCGCTAGCCCCTTTCTTTATGGAGTCGCTGATAGGTGTGGGGGAGAGTTCAGCCATATGAATTGTGCTGGGGTCGGTGGGGTTGTGGTCTGCTGCTAGTTTACCTTTGTGGTGGTGCAGGCCTGGATAAAGTTTACTTGCCAGGTTGACAATAGATCGGTTTCGGTTTTATAACTTTATGTATGGTTATGCACGTTCGTCAATATGCACTCCCGTTGGCACTTCTGGTTACGGTGTTTGTCTTTGCCGGAATCGTTTCGCCGCCTATTGTCTCAGCGGGACAGAACTCAGCAAGTCAGTGTTGTGATAAGGACGCACCCTCTCAGGCGCCGACTGATGAGGATGAGTGTTTCAATTGCGGTTGCCTGTCGTGTCAGGCTACTCTGGTATTGTCAGTTGCTTCAAATGCTTCCGTTTCTATCCTGTCTAATCATTTTATGTGGGTGTTTTTAGAGGCATACCCCACTGGCTTCATCCAGTCTATCGACTATCCTCCTGAGTTTACCTGATTTTCAGCCGTTAAATACAGTGAACAATCTTCGTGGGCACCGTTGCGTCTTCAGGGGCCCGTGTATTTAAAATCTTAGGTAAAAACAAGGATGGTCCACCATGAAAAAATCTGTAGGAAGCGTATTTCTGCTGGTCATATGTGCTGCACTTATCACGGTGACAAGCGGGTGCCGAGAGCCGGTAACTGTTTTCCAGGTGAATGATGTCGTCTCTGACCCTGGTGCATTTGATAAGCCGTTGACGCTGGAAGGAGTTGTTTACACTCGTGCTAAGGGCGATATGTCCATCGTTGGCATGATGGACAAAAAAGAACTGCAGTGCACGACCCCGAACTGTAATAAAGCGTTGATGGCTGTCAAGGTTTCTGAGACCAGTTTGTCGATCGGTGATGAAATTAAGGTCACTGGAACGATTGTGAAGGAGAGTTGGGGTTATCTGCTGAAAGCCGACCAGATAAAGGTCGTTGCTAACCATAAGTTCGGAGCCTGAGATGACCCCTTCAAAATTTGTTTTCAAAAATCTGATTCGACGTCGGGGACGTTTCGTCTTCACCCTGTTGGGAATTATGATCGGCATGGCCTCGTTTGTCACCTTCATGGCTCTCGGTGGCAGTCTCAAATCACAGATCGAGCGTGAATCAGCGGCCCTTGGAGCGAATCTGGTCGTGACGCCGAAGGGAAGCTGCGCGTACGAGCAGGTGTCCATCCTGACCGGTGAGCAGCTGCCGACCAACATCACCAAGGATGAGGTGGCCGCAATTCGCTCGATTGATGGCATTACGGCCATTCCTTACCTTGCCGAACGCTCGGCGATCAACAATCGACCGGTTTCGGTGATGGGGATCCTCCCAGAAGAAACGCGCAGCTTCAAAAACTGGCAGTTGGCACAAGGCGACTATTTTCCGAACGATACAGCCGATGGGGCGGTGTTGGGATGGGTGCTAGCCGAACAGTTCGGTCTGTTGCCCGGGGCTGAGGTCCGGATTCGTGGCAACCAGATCAAGGTACTGGGAGTTCTTGAAGAGACGGGCGGCAAGGACGATCTGACGGTCTTTCTCAGTCTGCCGCAGGCGCAGCGGATTTATGAGCAGAAAGAGCTGGTCTCTTATGTGGCCGTTCGCGTCGATCGTCTGGAAGAGGTCGAACTTTACGCCAATAAGATCAAGGACAAGGTCAGTCTCGGGGTGGTGTCCGACAAACAGATGCGCAGTTCGGTGCTGTCCATTGTCGGCACCGTGAATATCACCCTGCAACTGATCGCTGCGGTGGCCATTCTGGCGGCCGCCTTCGGGATCGTCAACACGATGATGACCGCGACCTACGAGCGTAAACGGGAGATCGGCATTCTGCAGGCGATGGGGGCGACCCGGAGTTTGATCTTTCGCCTCTTCCTGTTCGAGTCGGGTGTTTACGGCCTGCTGGGCGGCATCGGCGGTGTCCTGCTCGGTGGATTGGTCGCAGTGTTTGCCATGCCCCTCATCAGCCAGAACGCGGCCACGTCCTTTGTTAAGGGCTCCCAGAGCAGCCTTGACCCGGTGATGTTTGCCGGTGCGATCCTGTTTTCGACCCTGGTCGCCATAGTCGCTGGACTCTACCCCGCAATCAAGGCGTCGAAGCTCTCTCCCGTGGAGGCGATCAGCTATGAATGATTCAGTTATTTCCGTTAAGGGATTGGTTAAGGAATACGGTCAGGGCGCGACTCTGGTGAAAGCACTGCGAGGTGTCGATCTGGACATCGCCCGGGGCAGCTTCACTTGCATAGTCGGTCCTTCAGGGCATGGCAAGTCCACGCTGATGCATCTGCTTGGCGGTCTTGATCATGCGACCAGTGGCAGTGTCCTCATCGACGGCCAGGATATTTGCCAGCTTAGCAACAAGGATCTGGCGAGGCTCAGGGCCAAAAAGATCGGTTTTGTCTTTCAGTTTTTCAACCTGCTGCAAAGCTTAACCGCAATAGAAAACGTCCAGACGGCGTTGATGCTGGCCGGGGTTTCAGAAAAACAGCAACAGGCACGTGCCAGGGAACTGCTGTCGATTGTGGGTCTTGTGGAAAAAGCGGCTGCTAAGCCCGGACAACTTTCTGGAGGACAGCAGCAGCGAGTCGCCATAGCCAGAGCGCTGGCCAATGATCCCCCGGTGCTGCTGATGGATGAACCGACCGGCAATCTCGACTCGGAGGCTGAAGCCGAGGTGATGAATGTTCTCAAGAGGCTGAACCGCCAGGGGAAGACAATCATCCTTGTGACTCATAGCCATGAGATAGCATCCAGCGTCGGAAATCTCATTACGGTCAGAGATGGGCAGGTCGAAATCCCTGAGCGTATAAAAAAGGCTAGCTAGTTCGTGCTGGGGAGAGGGGGCAGATTTCTGACGCCTTGCTTCAAGGGATGGTTACAGGTGCGCTTATGAAGAGAAAGGGGTTAGCGAAAAGCGCTAACCCCTTTCTCTTGAAGCCAGTGATCGGAGTTGAGCCGACTCCCTGATTATGATGAATAAACCGTTCTAACAGGTGCGCATAATCAATAATGAATTCATTGGTGTGTCTAGATCAACTCGTCAGCAAGTATCCCTTATTCTGGAGGTATGCAAGGGCTCGTATCTGGTGTGAAAAATGTCTGTATCGTATAGCCGAGATATTCCGCCGGTGCTAACCAATACTCCCCTTCGTCAATGGCTCCATGAGCAGGAAAAATCCTTGCTCTTTTGGTTAGAACCTCCTGAACCGCTTCAAGGTTGCTCATCCAGTCATTAAAGCTGTACGTATCTGTTGCAAGAATTTCCAAGCGAAAGCAATACGTGATGTTCAGCATCTCATTGTCATAATCTTCCGGCGGAGCGATTAGTGCATCTCCAGCAAAAAGCCAGTTGATTTTTACCCTGTCGTCGTCAGGTGAAAACGCATACCCCATGTGGCCCGGAGAATGGCCCCCGAGGTGAACTGCTTTGATGACTCCATTGTCGAATGGAAGGATAAATCCCGGGTTTATGCCTTGAGCGACGTAGGCAAGCGGGATTCCGGTCTGCGATTCAAAATCGTACTCTCCTGGTGCAGTCGTCAGTTCTTCGGCGCCAACATAGACAGGGATGTTATTCATCATGAAGTACTGCACCGCTCCGCTGATATGATCGATATGGTCGTGTGTCAGCAATACCGCTTTAATCTCCGCTTCGGGGAAGTCTTCCGATAGTTTTCCTAAAAAGGGCGTTAAAAGGTCGTATTGCGGCGGCATTCCCATTTCACCGAGTACGGCCGGCATGTCAATCAGGACTAGCTCGCTTTTGTCTTCGGATGCAACGACAAAGAAATTGACCGACAGGTAAGGGCCTGGTTCGTTCATAAAAAATGGATAGAGTGGAATGTCCTGTTTGCCGACATAGACACTTCCAATGACCTTTTTAAACTCTAGTGTTGGTTCTTCAAGTGCGAGAGCTTGACTGCTGCACAACGACACCGTCAGAAACAAAAAAAGACACTCCATGATGATTTTTTTCATAGGTTCCTCCCTGCCCAAAGCTGTTACGTTGTAAAAAAAGTCTCTCGCTTGAGACACAAAAAAGCCGTGCTGCGCAAAATGAAATTGGCAACCCGGCTATCTTCAAGGGATTGAAGAGGGTAAGACCCGTGGTTTTCCGTCCCCGCCTCGCAGCGGGTTTGGCTTGTTCGGGATATGTTTCGATCCGTACGACTAAACCGATATCATGTGTGAGTAAGAAGTCAAGGTAGGTGGCGTCAACCGATCGCAGAAAAAAAATTAAAGAAGCACAACTGATAATGGATATCGTTTGTGGCGTTTGATTTAATCTGTTTTGCACGGAAGGGTGAATGTGACAATTGTCCCTTTTCCCAGATCGCTTTCGACCTCAATTTCCCCTTCATGCGCATCGATAATCTGCTTTACAATGCTCATTCCCAATCCGAGGCCTTGTATTGCCGTATTAGAGGCATCGACCCGGTAAAATTTGTCAAATATCCGATCAGTCTGTGCTGGGGTCATTCCGATGCCCCGATCTTTTACGCTAATCTTCCAGCCATTTGAATCTGATACGGCTGTTACGATAATGTCTCCGCCATTAGGTGAGTATTTAAGGGCATTATTGAACAAGTTTTCAAGTACCTGCTTGATGCGATGACGATCTATGCGCATCATTGTCAGCTCGGGTTCTTTCTGCAAATCAAGTCTGAAGGAATGATTCGAATTGTTGTCTCGGTAAAAATCAAACGTTTTTGTCAGAAGACTTTTAAAATCAGTTTTTTGAAGGTCCAGGGTAAGGGAATGGCCACGCTCGATGCGACTGACGTCCAGAAGATCATCTATGATTCGATCAAGTGCTTCTCCTCTATCGTAAATTTCATTAAGAAAGTCTTTCTTTTGCTCTTCACTAAAACCGCCAAATTTCTCAGGAGTGAGTAGGAATTCGGTGAATCCGATAATTGTACTTAAGGGGGTTCGTAGTTCGTGGGCTGCCATTGAGATAAACTCGTTTTTTTCTTGATCGAGTTCAACAAAGGCATTCTTTGCAGCATTTTCGACGGTAACGTCTCGGAGGACAAGAATTGCGCAGACGCTATCTCTGAGTTTGAATAGACGGCCAGAAAGTTTGCCGTTTTTTGTCTTTCCATCGTCAAGCTTGAAATCTATTGCAAAGTTATTGATCGCTTTTTCTTTTTGAAGCTTTTTCTGGAAAATTAGCGCCGATTTTCTGTTTGTCCAGAGATCAACGTTTTCGAGGCTGCAATCAATGACTTGGTGTTTCTTTCGCTGGGTTGTTGATACGAATGTATTGTTGACGTCAAGGATCATATTGTTATCAGTGCGAACAATAATGGCAGGGTCAGGGCTTGTTTCAAAAATTAGTCGGAACCTCTCCTCTGCCTCACGCAGTGTGTGTTCAGACTGCTTTCGCTTTAATTCGGCGTTGTCTCTTTGAACCTCTCTCTGCGTTAAAGAGCTTGCTAGTTTATTAAATTCATCGAGGATCGATTGTACCTCAATAGAGTTAGAAGCAAGATTGGATTCTCTGAACTGGCCATCTGCTAAATTAGAAATGTCCCGCTGTAGATCTTTTAATGGTTTTTTTATATGACGATTAAGGAGAAAAGCAACCATCAGGATGGTCAGTAAAACAGTAGCCACTACCATGCTGCTACTGATAAAAAGTGATTCTTTTTTATGGTTTTCCCATGCCGTATCAGTGAAAATGATATCGAGATACCCGACCAAGATCTCTTGGTGATAGAGGGTTTCATTGTATAGGTGGTTGTTCTTGTCTTGTGTGAAGATACCTTTTTCTATAATTATGTTTTTTTCGTGATCGAGTAACCTTAATCCCGTCACTCCTGGGCCACTAAACAGAAGTTTTCCTAATTGTTCGACAGCACCCAGGTCAAATAGCCANAAAAGTATCTCCAATATGCTTGGCCTGTATTTTAGAATGCCTTTGAAACTCCTTCTCGGCTAGTTGAACAAAAAAAGAATAAAAAGCAAGGCCGATGAGTAAATTTGTAGCAATAAGAATGAGTGCAATTCGAATATTGAGGATTCTGCTGATGCTTTGTTTCACGGGGTGCCTTTAGTCTCTTTATCTAAAAGTCTCTTGAAAACATCTTTTTCTATC
>PKUC01000097.1 GCA_002868865.1 Desulfuromonas sp.
CATTGGCCTTCCGGTGGTTATCCGCCCGGCCTACACCATGGGCGGCACCGGTGGCGGTTTCGCCTACAATATGCAGGAATTTGACGAGTTGGTTCGCCGTGGTCTGTCGGCTAGCCCGGTCAGTCAGATCCTGGTTGAGGAATCGGTTCTCGGTTGGGAGGAGCTGGAACTTGAGGTTGTGCGCGACGCCAAGAACCAGAAGATCACCGTCTGTTTTATCGAAAACGTCGACGCCATGGGCGTCCATACCGGTGATTCGTTCTGTACCGCGCCGATGCTGACCATCAGCGAAGAGCTGCAACAGCGCCTGCAACGCTATGCTTACGATATCGTCGATGCCATCGAGGTGATTGGCGGTACCAACGTGCAGTTTGCCCACGATCCTGTCTCTGACCGAGTGGTTGTCATCGAAATCAACCCGCGCACCTCGCGTTCGTCTGCGCTTGCCTCCAAGGCGACCGGTTTCCCCATCGCCCTGGTCTCGTCGATGCTGGCCGCTGGATTGACCCTGGATGAGATCCCTTACTGGCGCGATGGCAGCCTGGAAAAATACACCCCGTCCGGCGACTATGTGGTGGTCAAGTTTGCTCGCTGGGCGTTTGAAAAGTTCAAAGGGGTGGAAGATAAGCTTGGTACTCAGATGCGTGCTGTCGGCGAGGTTATGAGTATCGGCAAGAATTATAAAGAAGCCTTCCAAAAGTCGATCCGCTCCCTGGAGTCCGGTCGCTTTGGTTTGGGTTTTGCTAAAAACTTCAACAGTTTGGAACTGTCTGAATTAATGGAAATGATGGTTGAAGCGAGTAGTGAGCGTCAGTTTATTATGTACGAAGCGCTACGTAAGGGCGCAACTGTTGATGAACTGCACAAACGAACCCACATCAAGGCCTGGTTTATTGAGCAGATGAAGGAGATGGTTGAGCTCGAAGAACAACTGCTGCAAAGCAAAGGGCAGCTGCCGAGCGACGAACTGTTGCTGCAAGCCAAGCGGGACGGTTTCGCCGACAAATATCTGGCGCAGATACTTGAACTGCCGGAAGTGACTGTCCGTGAAAAACGTATTGCTCTCGGCCTTGTCGAATCCTGGGAGCCGGTTCCGGTCAGCGGTGTTGAAGATGCCGCTTACTACTATTCGACCTACAACGCTCCTGACCAGGTCGGTGTGAGTAACAACAAGAAGATTATGGTTCTTGGCGGCGGGCCGAACCGAATAGGGCAGGGGATCGAGTTCGATTATTGCTGCGTCCACACCGCTTTCGCCCTGCGCGAAGCGGGTTACGAGACCATCATGGTCAACTGCAACCCGGAAACGGTTTCGACCGACTACGATACCTCCGACAAGCTCTACTTTGAGCCGCTGACGGTTGAGGATGTGTTGTCGATCTATGAGAAAGAAAAACCGGAAGGGGCGGTCGTTCAATTTGGTGGTCAGACCCCGCTCAATATCGCTGCTGAACTGGAGGCCGCTGGGGTCAAGATCATCGGTACCAGTCCGAAGACCATCGACATGGCCGAAGACCGTGAGCAGTTCAACGCCATGATGCAGAAGCTTGAGATTCCGCAGCCCGCCTCCGGCATGGCCAGCACTATTGAAGAAGCCGTCGAGATCGCCGACCGCATCGGTTATCCGTTGATGGTGCGCCCTTCGTACGTTCTCGGTGGACGGGCGATGGAAGTGGTCTTCGATGAGAAGATGCTGCGTAAATACCTACTGAAGGCGGTTGATGTTACACCGGAACGACCGATCTTGATCGATAAGTTCCTTGAAGATGCTATTGAGGCGGAAGCGGATGCGATCTGCGACGGCAGCGACGCCTTTGTCCCGGCAGTGATGGAACATATCGAGATGGCCGGGGTTCACTCCGGGGATTCGGCGTGTGTTATCCCGCCGGTCAACATCCCGGCTCAGCACGTTGAGACCATCATCAACTACACCCGTAAAATCGCCATTGAGATGGGCGTCGTTGGACTGATGAATATCCAGTATGCCATTTATCAGGATACGGTCTATATCATCGAAGCTAACCCGCGTGCCAGTCGCACGGTCCCGTTGGTTTCCAAGGTCTGCAATATCCCGATGCCCCGCCTTGCGGTTCGAGCAATGATGGGCGAGAAAATTGCCGATATGGGTCTGAGTCGTCAGCAGTTGCCGCATTTTGGGGTCAAAGAAGCGGTCTTTCCGTTTAACATGTTCCCTGAGGTCGATCCGCTGCTCGGTCCGGAGATGCGTTCCACCGGCGAAGTGCTCGGCATGGCCGATAACTTTGGCGGGGCCTTTTTCAAAGCCCAGGAAGGTACCGGTACCATGCTGCCGCAGCAGGGCGCGGTGCTGATCACCGTCAATGAAAACGATCGTGCCGGTGGCCTCGATGTTGCCAAACGCTTCAACGAACTCGGTTTCAAGATTTATGCAACCGAAGGCACCAGCGCTTATCTCAAGCAGCATGGAGTTGAGGCTGAACAATTGAAGAAGATGCACGAAGGCCGACCAAACATAGCTGACAGCATTATGAACGGTGATATTCAGCTGGTGGTCAATACCCCGATCGGACGGCTTGGCAGCCACGATGATTCCTACATCCGCAAGACCGCGATCAAACAGAAGGTTCCGTATATCACGACTCTGGCGGCGGCTCTGGCGGCGGCTGAAGGGATTGCTGCCAGCAGTGACAGCAAGGGAACAGTCAAAAGTTTGCAGGAATATCATCAAGACCTGTAATTGGTAGAACGTTGTCCTTTCGGTTAGACAAAATCCACCGAAATGAGATTAACCCAGATAGGAAAGCGAAGCGTATGAAAGCAATTTTGGCCCTTGCCGACGGCAAGATTTTTGAGGGAAAGGCCTTCGGGGCCACCGGCGAGGTGACCGGAGAAGTGGTGTTCAACACCAGCTTGACCGGTTATCAGGAAATCCTGACAGATCCGTCCTATCGGGGTGAGATCGTCACCATGACCTATCCACAGATCGGCAATTGCGGCATTAATCGCGAAGATGTCGAGTCTCGCAGCTTGTTTCTGTCGGCACTTATCGTCAAGGAGGCGTGCCCGTTTCCGAGCAATTTCCGCTCTGAGATGTCACTGGACGCCTACCTGAAAGAGAACAACACTATCGGCCTTGAAGGGATCGACACCCGTGCATTAGTACGGCACATTCGCACCGTCGGTGCTCAGGTCGGTGTGATCTCGACCATCGATACCGACCCGGACAGCCTGATCGAAAAGGCCCGCAAGGCGCCCGGCTTAAAAGGGCGCGATCTGGTCCGTGAGGTCACCTGCGACGAGCCCTATTCATGGACTCAGGGGCTGTGGACCCTCGAGGACGGGTACAGCGAGGTGCCGAAAGGGTCTCAGTCGTACCGCGTAGTCGCCTACGACTTCGGGATCAAGCGGAACATCCTGAGGAACCTGATCTCCAGCGGGTGCGATGTCACCGTCGTTCCCGCAGAGACCCCGGCCGCCGAAGTCCTGGCGATGAAGCCGGACGGAGTCTTTCTCAGCAACGGTCCGGGTGACCCCGAACCGATCCGATACGCTCAGGACAATATCCGCGAACTACTCGGCAAGGTACCGCTGTTCGGTATCTGTCTCGGTCATCAGCTTTTGTCGATCGCCCTCGGCGGTCAGACCTACAAGCTGAAGTTCGGTCACCGTGGCGGCAACCAGCCGGTTCTTGATCATCTCAGCCAACGGGTTGAGATTACGTCCCAGAATCACGGCTTTGCCGTCGATGAAAAGAGCCTTCCTGATGAGGTCCGCGTGACCCACATCAACCTCAACGACAACACGGTTGAAGGAATTGAGCATAACCAGTTGCCAGCGTTTTCGGTGCAGTATCACCCCGAAGCCTCACCCGGTCCGCACGATGCGCAGTACCTGTTCGCCCGTTTTATCGAGATGATGAACAACGCCGCAAAGTAACACGGCTTTTTCGCTTTTTAAGGGATGTTGAGTCCATGCCAAAACGTACAGATTTAAAAAAGATTTTGATTATCGGAGCCGGGCCGATCGTCATCGGTCAGGCCTGTGAATTTGATTATTCGGGAACTCAGGCTTGCAAGGCGTTGAAAGAGGAGGGGTACGAGGTTGTCCTGCTGAACTCCAATCCGGCGACGATTATGACCGACCCTGACTTTGCCGACCGGACCTATGTAGAGCCGGTGACTCCAGAGGCACTGACGCGGATCATCGAACAGGAACGACCCGATGCCGTGCTCCCAACCCTTGGCGGACAAACCGCCCTCAATACCGCCGTCTCTGTCGCAGAGGCTGGAGTTCTCGAGAAGTACAATGTCGAGCTGATCGGCGCCCGACTCGGACCGATCAAGAAGGCTGAGGACCGCACCCTGTTCAAACAGGCGATGGAAAAGATCGGTGTCGAGGTACCGCGCTCCGGGCTGGCTCATAATCATCAGGAAGCGATGGAGGTGATCGAGACTATCGGTTTTCCGGCCATCATCCGTCCGTCCTTTACCCTCGGCGGTACCGGCGGCGGCGTGGCCTACAATCGTGAAGAATATGAGCGCATGGCCCTCGCCGGGATCGATGCTTCACCGACGGATGAGATCCTTGTTGAAGAATCGGTACTGGGCTGGAAGGAGTATGAGCTCGAAGTGATGCGCGACACGGCAGATAATGTCGTGATCATCTGCTCCATCGAAAACTTCGACGCCATGGGGGTCCACACCGGAGATTCGATCACCGTCGCTCCGGCGCAGACCCTGACCGACAAAGAATACCAGATCCTGCGTGACGCTTCGCTGAAGATCATCCGCGAGATCGGGGTCGATACCGGCGGATCGAATATCCAGTTCGGCATCAATCCTGACAACGGCCGACTTGTTGTCATCGAGATGAACCCCCGCGTATCCCGCTCTTCCGCGCTGGCATCAAAAGCCACCGGTTTCCCGATTGCCAAGATCGCCGCAAAACTTTCGGTCGGTTACCGCCTGGATGAAATCTCTAACGACATTACCCGAGAAACCCTGGCTTCCTTTGAGCCGACCATCGATTACGTGGTCACCAAGGTGCCGCGCTTTACCTTTGAAAAATTTCCCCAGGCCGAAGCTCACCTGACCACCCAGATGAAGTCGGTCGGTGAAGCGATGTCGATCGGGCGTACCTTTAAAGAAAGCCTGCAGAAGGCGCTACGGTCGATGGAGATCGGTTCGCACGGTTTTGAAAGCAAACTGTTCACCGATCCCGGAGACTATCGCAAGAATCTCAGTCAGCAGGATCTGGACGAACTGAAGGAGAAGTTGCGGATCCCCAACTGCGACCGGCTGTGGTATCTGGCGGACGCGATCCGGGTCGGATTCAGCATCGAAGAGATCCATCAGTTAACCGGTATCGACACCTGGTTTTTGTGTAACATCGAACAGATTATCGAGATGGAAGCTCTGCTGATCACCCGTCGCGACAAATTGGCGGCCGGCGATGCAGCTTTTGTCGAGATGCTCCGTGACGCCAAGCGTTACGGATTTTCCGATAAACGTCTGGCGACCCTGTGGGGAGTCACCGAAGACGACGTGCGTCAACTCCGCTACAAGTACGACGTGCGCCCGGTTTACAAACGTGTCGACACCTGCGGCGCCGAGTTTGAAGCCCACACCCCGTACCTCTATTCCTGTTACGAGACCGAATGTGAAGCGGAACCGACCGACCGGGAAAAGATCATCATCCTCGGTGGCGGGCCGAACCGGATCGGGCAGGGGATTGAGTTCGATTACTGCTGTGTCCACGGCGTCTTTGCGCTGGAAGATGCCGGTTATGAAACCATTATGGTCAATTGCAATCCTGAGACCGTATCTACAGACTATGACACCTCGGATCGTCTCTATTTTGAACCGCTGACCCTGGAAGATGTCCTCGAGATCGTCGATAAGGAAAAGCCCACTGGCGTTATCGTCCAGTATGGCGGTCAGACCCCGCTGAAACTGGCGGTCGCGCTGGAAAAAGCAGGGGTGCCGATCATCGGCACCTCACCCGATGCCATCGACCGTGCCGAAGACCGCGAACGCTTTCAGGCGCTGCTCCACAAGCTCAACCTCCTGCAGCCGGAAAACGGCATTGCCCGCTCTTATGATGAGGCGGTGACCATTGCCGAGCGGATCGGCTACCCGGTGGTGGTGCGTCCTTCCTACGTCCTCGGTGGCCGCGCGATGGAGATCGTCTACAACGTCGATCGGCTGCGTAACTATATGAAATATGCCGTTGAAGCGTCGCCGGAACACCCGGTGCTGATCGATCGCTTCCTGCAACACGCCATAGAGGTCGATGTCGATGCGCTGGCTGATGGCACCGATGTGGTCATCGGTGGTGTGATGCAGCATATCGAAGAGGCAGGGATCCATTCCGGTGATTCCGCCTGTGCACTGCCGCCGTATTCTCTGAGTCAGGAGGTCCTCACCGAAATCCGCCGTCAGACCCGGGAATTAGCCCTTGAACTGCAGGTTGTTGGTTTGATGAACATCCAGTTTGCGGTCAAGGACGATACGGTTTATCTGATCGAGGTCAACCCGCGAGCCAGCCGGACCGTACCCTTCGTGTCCAAAGCGACCAATCGACCGCTGGCGAAGATCGCGGCACTGGTGATGGCTGGCAAGAGCCTCAAGGAATTGAACATCCTCGAAGAGATCGTCCCTGAACACACCTCGGTCAAGGAGGCGGTCTTTCCCTTTGTCAAGTTCCCCGGGGTCGATACGCTGCTCGGTCCGGAGATGAAATCGACCGGTGAGGTTATGGGGATCGATCATGTTTTCGGGCGGGCATTCGCCAAGGCACAGCTCGGTGCCGGAGTGAAGTTGCCGTTAGAGGGGACTCTCTTTGTCAGCGTCAAGGATGCGGATAAGCGCCTAATTGTTGATCAGGTCAAGTCACTGGTCGAGGCCGGGTTTGCCGTTGTTGCGACCAAGGGCACTGCCGACTACCTCAACAATAACGGCGTCCAGGCCACCCCGATCAACAAGGTTCAGGACGGGCGGCCCCATATCGTCGACGCCCTCAAAAGTCGCGAAATCGATATGGTTTTCAATACAACGTTTGGTGCGCAATCCGTTGCGGATTCCTATTCTATCCGCCGCAACGCACTGATGCAGGATGTCGCCTACTTCACCACCGTGGCCGGTATCCATGCTGTTACCGACGGTATTCTTCACATGATCCGAGAAAATCTTGACGTAAAACCGCTACAAGAGTATTATTCCTAATCCAGATTGTGGACAAAAGATTGATATATTAACGCAGCGTCGGGCGGATTTTCCGCCCGATGTTTTTTTGCAGGAGAAAGCACACACAATGAACGACTCGATTCCGATGACAGCGATAGGCCATCAGCGTCTCCAGGATGAACTGAAAACGCTGGTCCGCGTTGAACGACCCAAGGTTGTTCAAGATATCGCAGAAGCCAGAAGTCACGGTGACCTGTCAGAAAATGCTGAATATGATGCCGCAAAAGACCGTCAGGGCTTTATCGAAGGACGTATTCAGGAGTTGAACGATAAGATTGCACGGGCCCAGGTGATCGACCCGGCCGAAATCGATAGTGACAAAATAGTGTTCGGTGCCACCGTGACCATGGTTGACGTTGACACCGATAACGAAGTGACCTATCAGATCGTTGGCGAGGATGAGGCCGACATAAAACAGGGGAAGATTTCTATTACCTCACCCGTAGGGCGATCTCTGATCGGCCATGAGTGTGATGATGAGGTCCAGATCACTGTCCCTGCCGGAGTAAAAACGTACGAAATTACCGATATTGAATATCGGTAACGGCCAGAATACCGAATCGAACTGAAAAAAGCGGGACAGGGCCGAACCCTTGTCCCGCTTTTTTTATGTACGTCAGTTTGGACCTTGTTTTTTTGCCGAACTTTTGTGAGAATTGTATATAAACAACTGAATTTTTAGGAGAAAAACAATGAGCGTAAACTTCACAAAAGATATGACATTTCATCAGGCCCTGCAGAAAAGCCCTAAAGTTGCCGCCGTCCTCGGTGGTTTTAACCTCGGCTGTGTCGGGTGTATGGGAGCCGCTAATGAAACCCTGGAGCAGGGCGCAACCGCCCATGGTCTTGCAGTCGACGAGCTGCTCGCCGCCCTGAATGCCATCGAGATCGAGTAAAACGGGCAGGGCAGTGTTAAAGAGACCGACGATAGAGCAGCCCCTCGCGGTGCTGACAGGAGTTGGTCCACGTCTTGTCGAGAAACTGTCCAAGCTCGGATTGAACACAATCGAAGATGGTCTTTATCATCTCCCGTTCCGTTATGAAGACCGCCGTCAACTGACCCCCATCGCGCGACTATCCACCAGTCGGCAGGGGGTCTTTTACGGCGAAGTTCTTGCCGCCGGAGAAACCCACACCAGCCGAAAGCGAACCCGTATTTTTGAAGTCATTGTCGGTGACCAAAGCGGACAGATTTCGCTTAAATGGTTTCGCTATCGAAAAGGGTGGTTGCAGAAACGTTTTCCCCTCGGACAGAAAGCGATTTTCATCGGTGAGGTCAGATCCTTTGGTTTGATGCGGGAGGTTCATCATCCCGATGCCGAACTGCTGACACAGCATGTCTCCCTCGATCAACTCGCCCACAGTGACCCGCTCAATTTCGGGCGAATCCTGCCCGTTTATTCTCTAACAGAAGGCATTTCCCAAAAACAGATGCGCAAAATCTGGTTTGCTCTGGTCGATCAGTTCGCGCACGATATCACCGACCCTCTGCCGCAAGAGATACTGCAACGCAATAAATTATGGTCCCTGAGTCGCGCCATACGCGCATGCCATTGGCCCGACAACGACCAATCGCTCCATGACATCGAAAAGGGATCAGATTGCGGCCGCCGTTCAGTGGTCTTCGATGAGTTTTTCTATTTACAGCTCGGGTTGGCACTGAAGAGACAGGGCGTAGAGGTAGAACAGGGGATCGCCTTCAACGTAACTCACCGTTACACGATACCACTCAATAAAATACTGCCGTACCAGCTGACCGATGCCCAGCGCCGCGTCCTTGGAGAGATCAAACAGGATATGATGTCGCCACACCCGATGAATCGTCTGCTGCAGGGCGACGTCGGAAGTGGAAAAACGCTGGTGGCGCTGATGGCTGCCCTGATTGCGATTGAAAACGGTAAGCAGGTCGCAATGGTTGCTCCGACCGAAATTCTTGCCGAACAACATGCCCGTTTTTTTACCGATTGGCTCGAGAAGTTGGGACTGAACACGGTACTGCTCAAGAGTGGCTTAAGCGTCAGAGAGAAGAAAGAACGCCTCGGACGCATCGCATGCGGCAGCGCTCATCTGGTTGTCGGTACTCACGCCGTTCTGCAGAAGGGAGTCGAATTTCATGCCCTGGGACTGGGGATTATCGACGAACAACATCGATTCGGTGTCCGGCAACGGGCCGTCCTCAAACAGAAGGGAGAGAGCCCAGACATCCTGGTCATGACCGCGACCCCGATCCCGCGCACGCTGTCTTTAACTCTCTACGGCGACCTTTCTGTATCGGTCATTGATCAGCTTCCACCGGGCCGCAAACCGGTTAAAACCGAACTATATCAATACAGTAAATCGCTTGATGCCTATCGTGTTTTAGGGTCTGAAATAGACAACGGCAGGCAGGCCTACGTGGTGTTTCCACTGGTCGAAGAATCTGAAAAATCCGATCTTCAGGCGGCAACCGAAGCGGCGGACCGGTTAGCAGCCGACATTTTGCCGCAGGCACGTATCGGTCTGCTACACGGACGGATGAAGACCGTCGACAAGGATCGGATGATGAACGCGTTTCGCAGCGGTGATCTTGATGTCCTCGTAGCGACCACAGTCATTGAGGTCGGTGTGGATGTGCCTAATGCGACCGTCATGCTGATTGAACACGCTGACAGATTCGGCCTGGCACAGTTGCACCAACTCAGGGGCCGGGTCGGTCGCGGATCGGATAAAAGTTACTGCTTGCTTGTGCCATCAAGCTCGTACAGTGAAGATGCAGCCAAACGTCTGCAGGTCATGGTTGAAACGAGCGATGGTTTTCGGATCGCCGAAGCCGATCTCAACATTCGAGGACCGGGTGACTTCCTCGGCACAAGACAGTCCGGCTTGCCAGAACTGAAAGTCGCCAGTCTGTTACGTGACGGAGTAACTCTTGATCTGGCACGCCGAGAAGCCTTCGCGTATGCGCTAAAAACAAACTATCTTCAGGACCCCGCATCAGAACCTGTCAGGAATGAACTGCTCAGAAGATGGGCTGGGCGCCTGGAATTAGCCTCTATCGCATAATTATATTTCTCGGTATTTAAAAGTTTACATAATATATATTATGCGACATTGCTATAGGGCGTCGCGACCGGTGCCGACCTCCCACCCCCGGTCGACATCATCAGCTCGTCAGTATTTA
>PKUC01000101.1 GCA_002868865.1 Desulfuromonas sp.
ATGAGTGTCATGATCTGATCGGGGCTGAGAACCTTGCCCTGCGAGACAAGCCTGCCATCGATGGCCAGCCCGGGCGTGGTCATGCAGCCGAACTTTATCATCTCATTGATCTGGGTGACTTTCTCAAGCTCGATTTCTTCGCCGAGGGTTTGAGCAGCCTCTTTGGTGTTGGCGGTCAACTCATTGCATTTGGTGCAGCCGGTACCGAGAATCTGAATTTTTTTCATGAATCGTCTCCATTTTGAAAGATGTTTGACGCATCCTCAGCGAAACAGGTTGCCGTAGATCAGGCCCGACAGGGTGGCCATGAGGATAACAAGGCCGATAAAGACCAGGGTTTTTTTTGTGCCCATCACGCTGCGGATCACCAGCATGTTGGGCAGAGAGAGCGCCGGGCCCGCCAGCAACAGAGCCAGGGCCGGGCCTTTGCCCATGCCGGCACCGATCAGGCCCTGCAGAATCGGAACCTCGGTGAGGGTGGCAAAGTACATAAAAGCGCCGACAACCGAAGCGAACAGGTTTGCCCCGAGAGAATTGCCGCCGACCAGTCCGGCAATCCAGCCCGACGGGATCAGTCCCTCATGGTCGGGTCGGCCGAGAAGCGCCCCGGCAATGAGCACACCCCAGAATAGCAGCGGCATGATTTTTTTGGCAAAATCCCACGAGCTCGCGAACCATGCGTTCAGTTCGCTCTGTTCCTCTGTAGCCGTCGCGGTCAGAAGCGACAGGCCGACAGTTCCGGCGACAAAGGGTACAATCGGATGCTCCGGAACCGCTAAAGCCAGCACAATGACCGGCAGAGAAACGCTCAGCATGCGCCATTTATCGACCTTGAACCAGACCACCAGAATCACCGCCAGTGCTAGCGCGAAAAAACCGGTGATGGTCCATTTTGCCGTATAGATCGCGTGCCACAGCCCCGTCGATGTGGTCGTCTGTCCCCAGTTGGCAAACACGAGGATACCGACCATGCTGCCGAAATAGAGGGCGTTCTGCCACAGCGGGCGGGACACCTCGGATTCCGGCATGGCCGCCGCTTCGACTTTTTCGAGCTCCTCATTGCGGAAGATCAGGTGCATGAGAATGCCGATGATGATCGCAAAGCTGATCGCTCCGACGGCCCGGGCGATACCCATTTCGGTTCCGAGAACGGCGGCAGTCATGACAATTGCCAGAATGTTGATGGCCGGTCCCGAATAGAGAAAGGTGCAGGCCGGTCCCAGCCCGGCACCCATGCGGTAGATGCCGGCAAATAGGGGCAGGATGGTGCAGGAGCAGACCGCCAGGATCGATCCCGAGACCGACGCCACGCCGTAGGCCACCAGCTTGTTCGCTTTGGGGCCGAGGTAGGTCATCACCGCGGCCTGACTGACAAACACCCCCACCGCACCAGCGATAAAAAAGGCCGGCACCAGGCACAGCAGGACATGCTCCTGAGCGTACCATTTAGCCAGGTAGAGGGATTCCCACAGGGCATTTTCGACGCGCTGTGACTGTTGCAGCCAGTCCACCGGCAGATAGTAGCAGGCGGTGAAAACGGCGAGGATTGTGACCAGCGGTTTCCATTCCTTTGCCCAATTCATCTCTTCAGCCTTCCTTATTAGTGATTTGCCATTTGCCCTAAAAGCCAAGTACTCGGGCGAAAAAAACAGTCTATCGTGTCGGGCATTCAAGAATCGCCGAATGTGCCTTCGCCTGAGATTCCAGGACCGATTCTACGCAGCCGAAAAAATTGAGAATACAGGGAACGCGCAGTCGGTAGAAAACCTGATTGCCCCGTTTGTCGTCGATGACGATTCCCGCCTGCTTCAGCACCGACAGATGCTTCGAGACGGTGGAGATGTCGGCCCCGATCATATCGGTCAGATCGCAGACGTAGCGCTCCTCTTGTGCCAGTTCTTCAATAATGAACAGCCGGGTCGGGTGTGCCATGGCTTTCAGGACTTTGGCGCGGGCATCGAGGTGGTTTTTGCGATTCAGGTCCATCGGTTTTCTCCCTTCAGTGCTTGGCAATATAGCCAAATAGCCAAGAAAGTCAACCAGGCGATTTTTTCTGTCTCCTGTTTTGGTCTGTGCGGCGGGCTGAAACGCGACCCGCTCAGGTCGACAGTAGGATGAGCAGAAGGAGGATGGAGTTTTTGCGCATGGAGATGTTTATCTTTCAGGCGGTAGAGGTAGGAGGCGGATTGTTTCTGCCTGCCGCAGAGAGGGACTGCTCTGCGGCAGGTTTTTTTATGGGACTTCTGCGTTGTCGATGCAGCGCTGGCAGACTCCGCAGCGGTAGGCGATGCCATAAGCGGTGATCAGCTCGGAGCGATAGGGAAGGAAAAAACTTCGGGCTTCGAAGTCCGTCTCTATCTGATCAAACAGGATATGGTCGGCTCCCAGCAGGACCGCCTGAGAGATTGCATGCTCCTTGGCGTCTCCGACGTCGTACCGCGATTTGCCGGAGACTTCACCGAGCGGCTCGCAGTCAGAAACTGCCGCGCGATCATAAACTACGTGCAGGGCGTGGCGGGCGACATGATAGTCGCGCCACGATTCCCCTCCGGGGAACCGGGGCGAACAGGCACACAGCAGAATAAGGACACCTGTGACGATCAGTGCTTTCATAACCACCTCCCGGCTGTCGTTGGTGCGCTGCGATGTTGGGCGGCTGTTGCGTTGTGCTTCGATCTGTTTATTGCGTCTTTTTCCAGTCGTCGAGAAACTTTTCGATGCCGATGTCGGTCAGGGGGTGCTTGGCCAACTGAACCATGACGTTGTACGGAATTGTGCAGATATCGGCACCGATCAGTCCGGCATTGAGAACGTGGAGCGGGTTGCGGATCGAGGCGACGATGATTTCGCTGGCATAGCCGTAGTTGTCAAACAGGGTACGGATCTGATCGATACCTTCCATGCCGTCATGACCGACATCGTCGAGGCGTCCGATAAAGGGAGACACATAGCTGGCACCGGCCTTGGCGGCCAACAGCGCCTGTAGTGGTGAAAAGATCAGGGTGACGTTTGTGTTGATCCCTTCGGCGGCGAACTGCTTGGTCGCCTTGAGGCCCTCTTCGGTCATCGGTACCTTGATGACGATGTTTTGGTTGATCGCCGCCAGTTCGCGCCCTTCCTTCAGCATCCCTTCTGCATCAAGGGCAATGACTTCAGCAGAGATCGGTCCGTCGACGATGCTGACGATTTCGGTGATGACCTCTCTGAAATCGCGACCGCTTTTAGCGATCAGGGACGGGTTGGTGGTGACGCCGTCAACCAATCCCAATGTGTGTGCAGCGCGGATTTGATCAACGTCAGCAGTATCGATGAAAAATTTCATGTCTGGCTCCTGTTGGGGGATAAAAAAAGGATAACAAAAGATTTACCGGTTTTTGCCGGTTCCGGCGTTTTTTCGATAAAGATTACGGCACCTTTTGGAACAGAAATAGATCCGTTGACCGTTGATGGTGGCGGGCAGTGCATCGCCAATCGGCAGATATTTTTCGCACTGCGGATCCATGACCATCTCTTCGCCATCGCGGTGGCGACGGGTTGGTGGTGTCCGGTGTCGGAGAGTCCGTAAAACACCCTGCACAAGGGTGTAGACAAGAAAAAACAGAATTCCCAGTAATATTAAACGGATCATGGATGCTTACCATTGCTCATGGAGTTTTCTGATGCCGCATGCCGGTGGCAGCCGCTGGAGCAGTTGAGCCACAGAGCATTTCAGCACCGGATGGTAGAGGTCGTCCCGCAGGTCGGCAAGTGGCAGCAGGACAAAGTGGCGGTCCTGCAGACGAGGGTGCGGTAGCGTCAGTTGCGGGCTTTCACAGTGCTGCTCGCCATAAAAAAGAATGTCGAGGTCCAGGGTCCGCGGTCCCCAGTGCTGTTCCCGGGGGCGGCCGCAGTCGGTTTCTATCTGTTGGCAGACGGCAAGCAGCTGCGGTGCCGTCAGGTTGCCGCGGAGTTCGAGAACCGCGTTCAGATAGTCCGGTTGTCCCTCGGGGCCGCCTATCGCGGGGGTTCGGTAGACCGGAGAGCTGCGCACAACCGAAAGGCTCGGGTGCCGTGCCAGCCGCTTGCGGGCGGTGATAAAGGAGTGCAGCGGGTTTTCCAGGTTGCCACCGAGGGCGACGTAAATATCCTGTTGGTCTGTCTGTTGATCCACGGGCGGCATTAAAACACAGTCGCTCAGTGGTCGTCAATTTGCGTTGCTCGGCAGGGTTAAAAACGCCTTTTGCTGCGGCTTTACACCGGTTTTCAGCTCTGGCAAAAATCCCTTTACAGGCTCCGGAAAGATAGTGTATCGTGCCCGTTCTGCGGAGAGGTGACCGAGAGGCCGATGGTGCTCGCCTGGAAAGCGGGTGTAGTGCAAGCTACCGGGGGTTCGAATCCCCCCCTCTCCGCCATATTTTTACAGGAATAGATTCAGATTCTGAACGGCCCGATTCGTTGTCCTTTCTGACGCGAGTAACGATTGCCGGCAGAAGTGACAGCCGGGTCCCGCGCAACGGACGGCCGCGAACCCCGTCAGGCCCGGAAGGGAGCAGCGGTAACGGTTTTGGACGTGTGCCGCGGGGGTGCCTGGCTGTCACTTGTGTCGGCAATTTTTTTATCCTGAATTCATGTTATCCATGTCCGCCGGTGAGCGCACCGGGGACTGTCTTTTGAGGTGAGCGACTCTCCCATGTCTTATCTGGTTCTGGCGCGAAAATGGCGACCACAGCGGTTCGAAGATCTGATCGGACAGGATCATGTCAGCCAGACCCTGAAAAACGCCATCGAGTCGGACCGCGTTCATCACGCATTTCTGTTCACCGGAGCCCGTGGTGTCGGCAAGACCTCGGCGGCGCGTATCTTTGCCAAAGCGCTGAACTGTGAAACCGGCCCGACCCCCGAGCCGTGCGGACAGTGCCCCTCCTGTGTCGAGATTACCGCCGGACAGAGCGTCGATGTCTTTGAGATCGACGGCGCGTCCAATACCGGCGTTGATGACATCCGCGAACTGCGTGAGACGATTCGTTACCTGCCGTCCCATTCCCGCTACAAGATTTTTATCATCGACGAAGTCCACATGCTGTCGATCAATGCCTTCAACGCCCTGTTGAAGACGTTGGAAGAACCCCCCGAGCACGCCAAGTTTATCTTTGCTACGACCGAACCGCACAAGATCCCGGTGACGATTCTTTCGCGTTGTCAGCGTTTCGACTTCCGCAAGATCAGCGTTGCTCAGGTTGCAGGTCGTCTGCGGTATATTATCGATCAGGAGCAGGTCCGGATTTCGGAACAGGGACTGGCGATGATTGCCCGTTCCGGTGGTGGCAGCATGCGCGATGCTCAGTCGACGCTGGATCAGGTGATCGCGTTCTGCGGTAACGACATCGGCGATGAAGAGCTTCAAGCGCTGCTCGGCTTGGTAGATCGCCGGCTGCTACTGGAGACGATCGAAGCAGTGATCGATCGCGATGGCCGGCGGGTCCTCAGTGTCATCCATCGTGTCGATGAGCAGGGCTACGCGTTTCGCCAGTTTTGCCGACAGGTTGTTGCCACACTACGCTCTCTCGTCGTTCTCAAGGTGACGTCTCAGCCGGGTGAGCTTCTCGACGCGGGCGAGGCAGAACTTCAGGAGTTGTGCAGTCTGGCGGATCGCTGCAGCCTGGATGATCTGCAGCGCATGTTGACCTTGTTGATGAAGACCGAGGCCGAGCTGGCGCATTCCGGGGCGGCCCGTCTGACGATGGAGATGGCACTGATCCGACTGGCTCAGCTGCCTCCGGGCCAGGAAGTTGCTGCGCTGGTGCGTAAGCTGGAGTCCCTCGAGCAGCGCCTGGCTGGTAAGGTCCCGGTCCCCGCACCGGCGGCTCCTGCGTCGGTGTCACCGCCGCCAACTCCGGCGGCCGATAAGTCGCCTGCGGCATCGGATCCTGCACCGCTGCCCCCCGAACCTGACCGGGTCGAAGCACAATCGGCTGCGCCTCAACAGGTGGAGAGGGCGGATAAGGACTGGCCGGGGTTTGTCGACTTCGTTAAATCTCAGCGGGTGCGCATCGGATCCTTTCTGGAGCATGCCCGTTTGCTGTCCGCTGAGTTGCCGTCCCTGAAGGTGGCATTGCCGGCCAATTTTCATGCGTTGGCGGACCGCGAAATGAAAGAGGATATTCAGCGGCTTGCGGTTGATTATTATAAAACGACCGTCACTCTGGAGATCAGTTGTCTGGCGGAGAATCAAACGGCACCGCCGTCGCTGCTCGAAGAGAGAAAACAGCAGGAATCAGACCGGGAGCGCCGACTGAAGAGTGACGCTCTGGAGCACACCATGGTCAAGGCGGCGATCGATATTTTTGAAGGTCAGGTGGGGGATGTGCGCCCCATCGACAAAGGGTTTGTGTAGCGAATATCAGCAACAATAAAGACAAACGATTCTGGAGGTAGCAGAAGATGGCTAAAGGATTAGGAAATATCATGAAGCAGGCGCAGCAGATGCAGCAGAAGATTACGCGCCTGCAGCAGGAACTCGAGGGGCGTGAAATAGAAGCGACATCTGGTGGCGGAATGGTGACAGCGGTTGTCAACGGCAAGCAGCAGATTGTGAGCCTGAAGATCGAGAAAGCCGTTGTTGATCCCGAAGATA
Organism: Desulfuromonas sp.; assembly: GCA_002868865.1. Lineage (GTDB taxonomy): Bacteria > Desulfobacterota > Desulfuromonadia > Desulfuromonadales > Geopsychrobacteraceae > BM509. The sequence goes on from PKUC01000101.1 coordinate 6,614, forward strand.
TTGAAATGCTCGAAGATCTGGTGACTGCCGCTCTGAATGAGGCACTCCAGCAGAGCCAGCAGATGATGCAGAAGGAGATGGGACGACTGACAGGCGGAATGAGTCTTCCCGGCCTTTTCTAGTCGAGTGTGTGCCTGTTGAGAGCAGAAAAGATCCGTAGCATCGTGACGTTAGGTCGATGGTGTTGCGGATTTTTTTGTTTGAGCCCATCGACGTTGCCACGGGGCAGGGCTTGCAATTTTTTTTCAGTTGTGTGATAGTTCGTTAAGTGGTCTGACCAATTTGCCATTTGTTGTTTTGGCGAAAGTATAATTTTTTATCGTCCCTGAAAAGATAGAACAGCATTTTAAAACGCTGGAAATCGAGGTCGTTCCATGATAGGGTCACTCCCGTCTTTTGACCGATTGGTCGCTGAATTGTCCAAGTTGCCGGGGATTGGCGGCAAAACCGCAACCCGACTGGCTTTCCACCTGCTGCGCGCGTCGCGCGAAGACAGTCAGGCTCTGGCGGAAGCCGTCTTGGAAATGAGACAGAAGGTCCGTTTCTGTTCCAACTGTTTTCATGTCACCGAGGCGGACCCCTGTACAATCTGTACCGATCCAGCCCGTGACGAAACACGGATCTGTATCGTTCAGGAACCGCAGGATCTGTTGGCCATCGAAAGGAGTCATGCTTTCCGCGGGCGCTACCATGTGCTGCATGGTGTACTGTCCCCCCTGGACGGCATCGGTCCCGATGACTTGAAGATTGCGCCCCTGCTCAACCGGCTCAAGCGCGAGCCGGTCGAAGAGATTCTTCTGGCAACAAATTTCACCGTAGAGGGTGAGGCCACCGCGCTCTATCTGTCCGGGCTGGTCAAACCGCTAGGGGTCAGGCTGACCCGTTTGGCCCACGGGATTCCCACCGGCAGTGATCTTGAATATATCGACGCCGCGACTGTTCAACAGGCGGTCGATTCTCGGCGGGAGTATTGAAAGGGCGATTCTGAAAAAATTTGGTAAACTTGTCGCTTGTGTCTGTGTTGATTCGGCAGAGACCCGCTTAAATCCGATCTTGTCCGCTTTGGGGGCGAGATCATCTATTTAAACAGAGTAAAAGGAGGTTTGCATGTCTCGTAAGATGGTTTGTATTGATGGCTGTTCGGCCGCTGCGCATGTCGCTCATGCCACCAATGAAGTCATTGCGATCTACCCCATTACCCCTTCGTCCGGGATGGGTGAGATTTCTGACGCCAAAAGCGCCGCCGGTGAAAAAAACATCTGGGGAACGATCCCTAAAGTTGTTGAGATGCAGTCTGAAGGCGGAGCCGCTGGTGCCGTTCACGGCTCCCTGCAGGCGGGTGCTCTGACCACCACCTTTACCGCGTCCCAGGGTCTGCTGCTGATGATCCCCAACATGTACAAGATTGCCGGTGAGCTGACCCCGACCGTCTTCCATGTTTCGGCCCGTGCGGTTGCCGCGCAGGCGCTGTCGATTTTCGGCGATCACTCCGACGTCATGGCCTGCCGCCAGACCGGTTGGGCAATGCTCTGCTCCAACAATGTCCAGGAAGTTATGGACTTCGCCCTGATCGCGCAGGCTGCGACCTTGGAGTCCCGCATTCCGTTCCTGCACTATTTTGACGGTTTCCGGACCTCCCACGAAATTCAGAAGGTTGCCGAGCTGTCGCAGACCGACATGAAGGCGATGGTCGATGACGACCTGATCGCTGCGCATCGTAGCCGCTCTATGTCGCCAGATCGTCCGGTGCTGCGTGGTACCGCTCAGAACCCTGATGTTTACTTCCTCGGCCGTGAGTCGGTTAACGAGTACTACGAGAAGGTTCCGGGCATCGTTCAGGCGCAGATGGACAAGTTCGCCAAGCTGACCGGTCGCCAGTACAATCTGGTCGATTACGTCGGTCACCCGCAAGCAGAGCGCGTTGTGGTCATGCAGGGTTCCGGTTCTGAGGCGATGGAAGAACTGATTCAGTACCAGGCCGATCAGGGCGAAAGAGTCGGTTTGGTCAAGCTTCGCCTGTTCCTGCCGTTCCCGATCGAGCAGTTCTGCAAAGTGCTGCCGGAGAGCGTCAAGAAGATTACCGTTCTCGATCGTACCAAAGAACCAGGTTCCATCGGCGAGCCGATGTATCAGGCAATCCGTACCGCGATTGGTGAAGGTATGACTGAGGGCTTGGGCAGCTTTAACGGTTACCCGACCATTGTCGGCGGCCGTTACGGTCTCGGGTCCTTCGAGTTCAACGCCGGTATGTGTAAAGCGGTTCTCGACAACATGCTGCAAGACAAGCCGATGAACCATTTCATCGTCGGCTTTGAAGACGATGTGACCAAAAAGAGCCTCGATTTTGATGACCAGTACAAGGTTCCCTTCGATGGTTATTCAGCGATGTTCTACGGTCTCGGTTCCGACGGGACCGTTGGTGCCAACAAGAACTCGATCAAGATTCTCGGCGATACCACAGACAAAGAAGTACAGGCCTACTTCGTCTATGATTCGAAGAAGGCTGGCAGCATGACCACCTCGCACCTGCGTTTCGGTGACAAGGTCATCAAGTCGACCTATCTGTTGTCTGACAAAGAGGCTGATTTTATTGCCTGTCACAACTTCTCCTTCCTTGAGAAGTACGACATGCTGAAAAACGCCAAGCAGGGTGCAACCTTCCTGCTCAATTCTCCCTACAGCAAAGAAGATGTTTGGGCGCAGCTGCCGAAGATGGTCCAGCAGCAGATCATCGACAAGGGGCTCAAGTTCTACGTCATCGATGGTGTCCATCTGGGTGAGAAGATCGGTCTCGGTTCGCGGATCAATGTCATCATGCAGACCGCCTTCTTCAAGATCTCCAACATCATCCCACTCGATACCGCGATCGCCGAAATCAAGGACGCCATCGTCAAGACCTACGGCAAGGCGGGTGAGAAGGTTGTTAACATGAACAAGCAGGCGGTTGACGTCGCGCTTGAGAATATCAGTGAAGTTGCCGTCGCAGCCGCTGACAGTGCCATTGATATGAAGGTTGGGCAGTGGGCTGGATGCAGCGAAACCGTGCAGAAGACCCTCGGCCCGATCATCGACGGCCTCGGTCACAAGCTGCCGCTGTCTGCTATGCCAGTGGATGGTACCTTCCCGACCGCGACTGCGCGCGTCGAGAAGCGGAACATCGCCGTTCATATTCCGGCCTGGAAAGAAGAGCTTTGTGTTCAGTGTGGTATCTGCTCTTTTGTCTGTCCGCATGCTGCGATCCGGATGAAGGTTTACGATGAGTCCGATCTGAAAGGTGCTCCGGCAACCTTCAAATCGTGCGACGCTAAGGGTAAGGATCTGGCTGATAAGAAGTTCACCCTGCAGGTTGCGCCTGAGGATTGCACCGGTTGCGGCGCTTGTGTTCACAACTGCCCGGCCAAGAGCAAGACCGAAGAAGGTGTCAAG